>JBAQPI010000155.1:0-1628 GCA_049305635.1 Rhodoglobus sp.
CGGCTGACCGAACGGCTCATCGTTGAACGGGACCGACTCACCGAAGAGATCGCTCAGCGAATGGTCACCAGAGACGCGCTCGGGCAGCTCATCGACGCTGCACCGGCGTTGGACGGCTGACGTGGAAGCCTGACTGCCTCCCGCGATGTCTGCTCAATAGAGGCCGCGGTCGCGGACGTAGCCGCTCCAGTCTCGGGCGGCGAGAGCGGCCCATTTGACGGCGGTCTTGTCGGATGCCGATGAGCTCGGCGAGGACGGGAGCGGGGGCCGTGCTGGCGAGGGCGAACATCGCGGCGTGGCGGGAGTGGCCGGGGCGGATGCTGTTGGCGACGAGCTTGGCGCGGAAGTTCTCGCGGACCATGTGGCGGCCGGGGTGTCTGCCGGGGAACAGCCAGCCGTGAATCCCGACCTCTCACCGCCGAGGCCGTGCGCAAACGGCTGGCGCGGCTGAACACTCCCTCACCGGACGCGTTGCTGTTCACCACCCGGGAAGGCACGCCATTGACGACGAACAACGTGCGGCGGCAGTTGCGCGACGTGCTGCGACTCGCCGGGATCACCGGCATCACCCCGCACATGTTCCGCTGCATGGTCGCAACCGTGGTGAACGAACAAGCTGGCATCGAACTCGCGGCAGAATTGCTCGGCCACACCGATCCGAAGATCACCATCCAGCACTACATCCGCCGCAACGAGATGGTGAACCCGGCCACGGCTGAGCTGCTCGACCGAGTGCTTGCCAAGGGGGAGGACATCCCATGAGCCCCCTGTTCATCGGAAACCGGCACAGGTATGCTCTATCTGTAACGGATTCTGTCGGATTGGAGGCGATGATGGACACCACGACGCTGCCCGACCTGCTGCGGTACGACGACCTGGCCGCGCAGGGCCTCACCCGGCACGGACTCGACCGGCTGATCAAGTCGGGGGCGTTCGAGCGCATCGCCCCCGGCCTGTTCCTGCGGGCTGGGCTCGCGGACGACACGACGGCCGCGTGGATGGCCGTCGCCGCGAAGAAGCCCGACGCGACGCTGTGCCTGCTCACGGCGCTGTCGCTGCACGAGTTGACCGACGAGATCCCCGCCCGAAGCGACATCGCCATTCCGCGCGGCACGCAGCCGGTCACCGTCCATCACGCGCCCATCGCCTGGCACCGCTTCGACACCGACACCTTCGGCATCGGACGCGGCGAGCACGCCCTGCCAGGCGGATTGTCCATCGGCCTGTACTCGGCCGAGCGCACACTGATCGACCTGTTCCGGCTGCGGCACGCCTGGGGCAGCGACCTCGCGCTCGGCGCGCTCAAGCGGTGGCTGCGCGGGCGCGGCAACAGCCCCGGCGTGCTGCTCGCGCTGGCCGAGAGCTTCCCGAAGGCGCGACCCGCGATCCAGCAAGCCCTGGAAGTGCTGCTGTGAGCCCGAACCCGCAGTATGGCACCCCGGCAGGCGACGCGACCATCGCCATTCACGGACTCGCTAGGCAGACCGGCGCGGACGTGCAGGAGCTGATGACGCTGTGCTCTCCGAGTACCGGGACGACTTCGTGCTCAAAGGCGGCGTGCTGCTCGCCGCGTTCGCAGCGCGCCGGCCGACGAAGGACATCGACCTGCAAGCCACCCGGCTCACCGG
>JBAQPI010000156.1:0-11951 GCA_049305635.1 Rhodoglobus sp.
GGCGACTTCGAGGAGCGCCTCAAGAAGGTCACGAAGGAGATCCGCACCCGCGGCGACATCATCACCTTCATCGACGAGATCCACACCCTCGTCGGCGCGGGTGCCGCGGAGGGCGCGATCGACGCCGCCAGCATCCTGAAGCCGCTGCTGGCTCGGGGCGAACTGCAGACCATCGGCGCGACCACGCTCGACGAGTATCGCAAGCACTTCGAGAAGGACGCCGCGCTCGAGCGCCGCTTCCAGCCCGTGCAGGTGCACGAGCCCTCGCTGCCCCACACCATCAACATCCTCAAGGGGCTGCGCGACAAGTACGAGTCCTTCCACAAGGTCTCGATCACCGACGGCGCGATCGTCGCCGCCGCGAACCTCGCCGACCGCTACGTGGCCGACCGGTTCCTGCCGGACAAGGCGATCGACCTGATCGACGAGGCCGGCGCCCGCCTGCGGCTGTCGATCCTGTCCGCACCCCCGGAGCTGCGCGAGTTCGACGACCGGATCGCGGCCGTGCGCGCCCAGAAGGAGGGCGCGATCGAGGACCAGGACTTCGAGAAGGCCGCGAGCCTGCGCGACGAGGAGAAGAAGCTGCTCGGCGAGCGCCTGCGGCTCGAGAAGCAGTGGAAGTCGGGCGACGTCGGCGCCAGCGGCACCGTGGATGAGGGACTCATCGCGGAGGTGCTGGCCGCGGCCACGGGCATCCCGGTCTTCAAACTCACCGAGGAGGAGTCCTCGCGCCTGATCTTCATGGAGAAGGCCCTGCACGAGCGGGTCATCGGCCAGGAGGAGGCGATCAGCGTGCTCGCCAAGACGATCCGCCGCACCCGCGCCGGCCTGAAGGATCCGAAGCGACCGAGCGGCTCGTTCATCTTCGCCGGCCCCACTGGTGTCGGCAAGACCGAGCTCGCCAAGGCGCTCGCGGAGTTCCTGTTCGACGACGAGAACGCGCTCATCGCGCTCGACATGAGCGAGTACGGCGAGAAGCACACCGTCTCACGGCTGTTCGGCGCCCCTCCCGGCTTCGTCGGCTTCGAGGAGGGCGGCCAGCTCACCGAGAAGGTGCGCCGCAAGCCGTTCAGCGTCGTGCTGTTCGACGAGATCGAGAAGGCGCACCCGGACATCTTCAACTCGCTGCTCCAGATCCTGGAGGAGGGACGCCTGACCGATGGCCAGGGCCGCGTGGTCGACTTCAAGAACACCGTGATCATCATGACGACCAACCTCGGCACGAAGGACATCACGGGCGGCCCGGTCGGCTTCCAGGTGGAGGGCGACACCGCGACGAGCTACGACCGCATGCGCGGCAAGGTCGTCGAGGAGCTCAAGAAGCACTTCAAGCCCGAGTTCCTCAACCGCGTCGATGAGACCATCGTGTTCCCGCAGCTGGACCAGGACGAGCTGCTGCAGATCGTGGACCTGTTCATCAAGCGACTGCGCGAGCGGATGATGGACCGCGACCTCACGATCGAGCTCACCGTCCCGGCCAAGGCCCAGCTCATCAAGGTGGGCTGGGACCCGGCGCTCGGCGCCCGGCCGCTACGCCGCGCGGTGCAGCACGAGGTCGAGGACGCGCTGAGCGAGAAGATCCTGCACGGCGAGCTCAACGCGGGCGACCACGTGCACGTCGACTACGTCGACGGGGAGTTCACCTTCACGACGAGCCGCCAGCCCGGCCTGCCCGAGAAGGAGCCCGAGGCGATCGAGGCCTAGTCGAGGCGCCGCCGTCACCACCGTGGCGGCGGCGTCCTTCACCGTCACGTCCGCGAAACGGCACGAGCCGTGCGTTGGGGAAGGCGGACTCGAGCCGCTCGAGGTTCCAGCGCTGGAGGTCCCGGCCTCGCCGACGCGCCGCATGCTGGATGTCCTCCGTCAGGTCGTGCAACTGCGCGAACTGGGCCTCCGTGCGTTCCCGCAGCTCGGCGAAGGTCCGCGCGAGTGCCCGGATCTGCGGGCGCGTGCGGAGCATGCTCCACACCGAGTTGCCGAAGTCGACCACCAGCACGCCGATGAGCGAGAAGGCGATCGCGATCGCGACGGCCTCCGGGATCAGGCCGAGCAGACTCGAGAGCGCGGGCTGGAGGACGTAGACCACCAGCAGGGCGAGGATGCCGAAGAACAGCGAGTTCTCCGCGCAGATGCGCCCCTGGAAGTTGAACCGCCGCGCGCTGTAGTCCCAGAGCTTGACGTGCAGCAGTTTCTCCAGCAGCACATGGGTCACCAGTTCGATCGCGGTCGTGACCGCGACGCTCGCGAGGAACACCAGGAACGGATTGTCGACGAACGGATCGATGAGCAGCACGATCGCGATCGCCCCCACACCGTAGATGGGCACGACGGGCCCCGTGAGGAACCCGGGGTTGCGCAACGTGCGGTCGACGACGAGCGCCGACACGATCTCGAGCACCCATCCGAGAAACGCGTAGGCGAAGAAGGCGAGCAGCGCGAGGCTCACCGCGTGCATCGGCGTCTCAGGCAACGGCGCCGTGCTTCCATCCCGCGGCGCGCAGCGCCTCGGTGGCGGCGACGCGCCCGGCCTCGATCAGCTGAGGCACGTCGGCGCGGGACCACTGGGAGTAGCCGCTCAGGTCGGGGTGCACCAGGATCGTGGACGGGTCCCGTTCCAGGGCGGCGATCCCCTCTGCGGAGCGCACGATGGGCAGGAATTCCCACTCGGGCCGCACCCGCACCGCGATGACGGTCTTGGCGCCCATCGCCCGGGCCGCCTCGAGGGGCAGGTTCGCGGCGACGCCGCCGTCCACGAGGAGCCGGCCCTCGCGACGCACGGGCGGGAACAGCCCCGGCACGGCCATGCTCGCCTCCAGGGCCTGGCCGAGCGGACCCTCGGTGATCACGATCGAGCGTCGCGCCAGCAGGTCGGTGGCGACGGCGCCGAACCTGATGGGCAACTCCTCGATGAGGCGGTCGCCGCCGAGCCGTTCGATGGTCCGCGCGAGCGCGCTGGGGTCGAGCAGCCCGAGCCGGGGCGAGAGGGTGAAGGTGCCGAAGGTGCTCCAGTCCGCATCCAGGATGGTGCGCTCGATGGTGCGCAGCGGCATGCCCGCGGCGTAGGCGGCGCCCACGAGCGCCCCCGCGCTCGTGCCCGTGACGATGCCGGGGCGGATGCGGCGTGCCGCGAGCACCTGCAGCACGCCGAGGTGGGCCGCGCCGAACGCGGCGCCACCACCGAGGGCGAGACCGAGGGTCGGCTGCGATCTCATGCGCGCACCCCGACCGATGGGAGGGGCATCGTCCGCGCCGGATTGAGCGCATCCAGCAGGAGGCTCAGGTAGCGTCGTCGCGCGACGCTGTTCGCGCCGAGCATGCCCAGTCCGGTCGCGGCCATCGCGAGGATGATGGGCACGTCGTCGGCGCTGAGATCGGGGCGCAGGTTCCCCGCATCCTGTGCCCGCCGCACCGCCTCCGCGAGCTTCTCGCTGTTGCGACGCAGGAAGTCCGTGGTCGGCCCCGCGAGGCTGCCGATCTCCGCGACGAGTCCGAGTTCACGGGATGCCACGTCGGAGAGTCGTTCGGCGAGGTCGAGCAGCACGGGCCTGGCCACATCTCCGGAACCCAGCTTCTGGAGCATGGGCTCCACCTCGGTCGTCAGTATCCGGTCGTAGACTGCCAGCGCGAGCGCCTGCCGGTTGGGGAAGTGACGGTACAGGGTCGCGATGCCGACCCCCGCCTCGTCGGCGATCCGGCTGAGCGTTCCTCCCCCGGTCGCGAACACCCGACCGGCCGCTTCGAGGATGCGTGAGATGCTCGCGTAGGCGTCGGCGCGGATCGAGAGCATCTCGGTCCCCTTTCCATAAATGATAGTACTCTATCATTTCGCTTCAGCCGGGAGGGGTGATGCGACCGTTCGCTGCACGCCGCCCCACCGACAGCCATACTCCACGCGGGGGAGGCCGCACCGCCTCACCTCGGCTAGCGTGGTGCGGTGACCTTCACCGTCCGTTCCGCGCGCACGAGCGATGTGCCAGCCATCCAGGCGCTCATCGAGCCGCTCGTGCAGCGCCGCATCCTGCTCGGCAAGGATCGCGTGGTCTTCTACGAGTCGCTGCAGGAGTTCCGCGTCGCCGAGGACGACACCGGTCGCCTCATCGGCTGCGGCGCCCTGCACGTGATCTGGGAGGATCTCGCCGAGGTGCGCACCCTCGCGGTCGAGGAGGCGTGGCTGCGCAAGGGCGTCGGTCATGCGCTGCTCGGGCGCATCGAGCAGGATGCCCGTGCCCTCGGCGTCACCGAGCTGTTCTGCCTGACCTTCGAGACCGGCTTCTTCGGCCGGCACGGCTTCGAGCCGATCGGCGAGGAGATCGTCTCACCCGACGTCTTCGCGCAGCTCGCGCTCTCGCCGGACGAGGGCGTCGCGGAGTTCCTCGACCTCGCGCGCGTCAAGCCCAACACCCTCGGCAACACGAGAATGCTGAAGCACCTATGAATCTCTCCATCGGCCTGGCCGGCGCACTCGACCACGACGTGCTGCGCGAGCTCGCACCCCGCGTCGAGTCCCTCGGCTTCGCGTCCCTGTGGCTCAACGACACGCCCGGCGGGGATTCACTAGCGGGGTTGGCGGTGGTCGCGAGCGTCACGACGACGCTGGGACTGGGTTGCGGTGTCATCCCCGTCGACCGGCGGCCGGCCGGTGAGATCCTCGCGCGCATGACGGAGCTCGACCTGCCCGAGCACCGGTTGTCGATCGGCGTCGGCTCGGGCGGACCCACGGATGCGATCCGCCGGGTCGGCGCCGCGGTCGACGAATTGCGCGCCGGCACGTCCGCCGTCGTGGTGGTCGGCGCCCTCGGTCCCCGGATGCGACGGCTCGCCGCCGAGCGCGCCGACGGGGTACTGCTCAACTGGCTCGACCCCGCCGCCGCCGCCGCCGCGACGGCCCCGCTCAGGCAGGACGCGGGGGGCGCGCCATGCCGTTCCGTGCTCTACGTGCGCACCGCTCTCGATCCCGCGGCCAGTCCCGTGCTCGCCGCCGAGGCCGCTCGCTACGCGGGCGTCCCCGCCTACGCGGCCAACCTCGCCAGGCTCGGCATCCACGGGCTGGACGCCGCGATCGACGGCCCGGCGGAATTCGCCGAACGGCTTCCGCGCTACGCCGCGGCCGTCGACGAGGTCGTGCTGCGGGTCATCACTCGGCACGACTCCCTCGACGACCTCGACCGGTTTCTCGACGCGGCGGCGGCGGCGAGCTGAGTCCTCGGGTTCCCCCCGACATGGCGTGCCCTGCCGGGGGCTGACGGCAGCACGCTTACCCTGTTCGCATGTCGACGTTCCGCAATCCCGTCGGCCCGCAGCCGAGTCGGGTGTATTGGCGCCGCCGCCTGGTGCTGCTGCTGGGGCTCGTCGCCGTCATCGCGATCGTCGTGCTGATCGTGGTGCAGCCGCGCGGGGCGCAGACGCCCGCCCCGAGCGGCACGAGTTCACCCCCGGCCCGGCCCACACCGAACCCGAGCGGCACGTCCGCGGCCGACGCGGCGGAGTGCGACCCGACGAAGGTCGCCGTCGAGGCGCTCACCGATTCGAACGGCTACGACGCGGGGGTGAACCCGGTGCTGTCCTTCGTGCTCAAGAGCACCATGACCGTGCCGTGCACGATTCAGGCGGGCTCCGACGTGCAGGAGTTCCGCATCACGAGCGGCGACGAGCTGATCTGGTCTTCGAGCCACTGTCAGACGGATGAGGTCGCGGCCGTCGCCGTGCTCATGCCCGGCGTGCCGAAGCAGGGCCCGAACCTCAGCTGGGATCGCACGCGGTCGTCCACCGACACGTGCAATACCGCGCGGGAGCCGGTGACCGCGGAGGGCGCGAGCTATCATCTCTCGGTGACCGTCGGCGAGTTCACCTCCGTCGAGACGCGGCAGTTCCTGCTCTACTGATGGTCGAGAACATCCAGGCCGACGACCCCGGGTTCCGGTCGGAGCTGCTCGCGGCGGCGCTCGAGGCGCAGGACACCGCCGCGGTCGCCTTCGCGCTACGCAACGACCGCGTGATCGTGCCGATGCTGCCCGTGGACGGCCCGCCGCAGGTGCGGGTGTTCCGCCGCGGCGACGCGGACAAGTACATGCTGCTGCTGTTCTCCTCCGCCGAGAACTACGTGCGCATGATCCCGAAAGAACCCGGCCACCGCGTGCTCGCCTACGGGCCGGAGGGGCTCAAGGAGTTCCTGGAGCAGAACATCGGCGTGCTCGAGGTCGTGTGGTTCGACGTCGCGGGGCCGCACGCGATGCGGGCGGCCCCGCAGGACGTGCTCGACGCGCTGAGCCTGTAGCGTTCGACGCCTTCGACTCGAAGAGCGCGATACCACGCGGAGTATGGTGGGAAGCGTGGTGGACTCGGACCCCGGTTCGCTGAGCCCTCGCGAACGCCGTGCCCTGACCAGGGTCACGAGCGACCGGGCGCGCATCGCGGTGCTCGCCGGCACCGGCCTCGTGGTCGCGTTCATGCAGACGGTCGTGACCCCGATCCTCCCGCACCTGCCGGAGTACCTCTCGACCACGCCCGCCGACGCGTCATGGGTGCTCACCGCGACGCTGGCCTCCGCGACCGTGTTCACTCCGATCAGCGGTCGACTCGGCGACATGTACGGCAAGCGTCGTGTGCTCGTCGGCCTACTCGCCCTCGTCTTCGCCGGCAACGTCATCGCCGGGCTCACGAGCGAGCTGGTGCCCTTGATCGTCGCGCGCGCGCTGCAGGGCGCGGGGCTCGGGGCGATCCCGCTCGGCATCAGCATCATGCGCGACGTGCTGCACCCCAGGAGCCTCGGCGGCGCCGTGGCGCTCATGAGCGCGACGCTCGGCGTCGGCGGCGCGGTAGGGCTGCCGGTCGCGGCGCTCATCGCTCAGAACTTCGACTGGCACCTCCTGTTCGCGCTCGGGGGGCTGCTCGTGATCGTCGCCGGCTTCTTCGTGGTGCGGGTCATCCCGGTGAGCACGCTGCGATCGGGCGGTCGCTTCGACGCGTTCGGCGCCTTCGGGCTCGCGGTCGGCCTGATCGGTGTGCTGCTCGCGATCTCGAAGGGCGCGGAGTGGGGCTGGGCGAGCCCCGTGACACTCGCGCTCGGAGTCGGCGGTCTCGTGGTGCTCGTGGCGTGGGGCGGGTACGAACTGCGGGTGAGCAGTCCGCTCGTCGATCTGCGGGTCGCCGTGCGGCGACCGGTGCTGCTGACGAACCTCGCGTCGATCGCGGTGGGCTTCTCGTTCTTCGTCGTGACCGCCTCCCTGCCGATCGTGCTCGAGACCCCGCCCGGCGTGGGGGGCGGCTTCGGCCTCGACCTCGTCACGGCGAGCCTGTGCCTCATGCCGCTCGGGCTCGTGATGTTCCTGGTGTCCCCGCTCGCGGCCCGGCTCAGCGCGGCCCGCGGCCCGCGCACGAGTCTGCTGCTGGGCATCGCCGTGATCGCAGTCGGCTTCGCGCTCGCGGGGGTCCTGCTCGATGAGATCTGGCACGTCATCCTCGTGTCGACCACCACGGGCGTGGGGGTCGGGTTCGCCTACGCCGCGATGCCGAACCTCATCATGCGCTCCGTGCCGCCCTCGGAGACGGCGGCGGCGAACGGGCTCAACGCCGTCATGCGCACGCTCGGCTCGAGCTTCTCGGCGACGCTCGTCGGCGTCATCCTCGCCTCCAACGTGCTCATCGAGGGCGGCATCGCCACCCCGAGCCGTGCGGCATTCTCGTGGGTGTTCGTGATGGGCGTCGTGGTCGCGCTCGTGGGTTTCGTGCTCGCCCTGTTCATCCCGCGACGGTGGCGCAGCGAGGACACGGCCAGCATCCCGGTGCAGGACTGAGGGGCGCGAGGATGCCACGCCAGGTGCTCGTCATGCTCAACCGGCCCTCCGCCGAGGCGCCGCCGCACGATCCGGATGCCGCGGCACACCGCTTCGCCGACCCCGCCGTGCCCCAGTTGAGCGTGCTCGATCTCGGTGCGACCCGCGGCGACGGCATCTTCGAGACCCTGAGCGTGGGGTTCGGCAGGCCGCAGGCCTTCGAGCACCACCTGCGGCGGTTCGCGGCCTCGGCGGCATCCCTCGACCTGCCGAGGCCCGACCTGGCGGCGTGGCGGGACGCGGTCCTCGCCGCGATCGGGGCACTCGAACCCGCCGAGGAGGCCTGGGCGAAGATCGTGATGACCCGTGGCATCGAGGGCGGGCACGCGCCCACCGGCTGGGTGTACGCGGCGCACTCGATCGACTACTCGCGCGAGCGCGGCGAAGGCGTCGCGGTGGTGCTGCTCGACCGCGGGTACCGGCACGACGTCGAGAGCACCTCCCCGTGGCTGCTGGCCGGGGCCAAGACCCTCAGCTATGCGATCAACCGCGCGGTGTTCCGCGAGGCGGAGCGGCGCGGCGCGGACGATGTCGTGTTCGTCTCGAGCGACGGGTACCTGCTCGAGGGGCCGTCATCCACGCTCGTGTACCGCCGAGGCGGCACCCTCATCTCCCCGGGCACGGGCCTGGGCATCCTCGACGGCACGACGCTCGCCAACGTCTTCCGCTACGCCCGGGAGCAGGGGCTCGCGGCCTCCTTCGAGCTCGGCACCCCAGACGCGCTGCGGGCGGCGGATGCCGCGTGGCTGGTCTCGAGCGTGCGACTCGCCGCCCCCATCCGGGCCCTCGACGGCGTCGCGTTCCCCGTCGATCGGGAGTTCACGGCCGGGCTCAACTCGTGGTTGCGGGTCCTCGCGGAGTGAGCCTCGCCCGCCCGCGACTCGAATTGGGGGGTCGGCGGTTGTGTCGACACCCGTAGAACCGACTTTCTATCCACTTCCGCTCCGGATACGCTGAGGGTGTGGAGGACAACAAGTTCGGCGTGCCTGCGGGGTGGTATCCAGACCCCCTCGGGCTCCCTCAGCTGCGCTGGTGGGACTCCCAGGCGTGGACCGAGCACACCTCCGAGGCCCGTGCGCCGATCGTCATCCAGCCGGCGACCCGGCTGGCTTACGCCGACGACGAGGAGTTGCCGTCGCGCCGCGAGCAGCGCGAACGTGAGCGCGAGCAGCAGCAGTCCAAGCCCTTCGCCGAGCCGTTCGAGGCGGAGCCGCTGCCGCACCAGTTCGACACCCAGACCGACACGGTCGACGACGAGCTGAGCGCCCAGCCGCTGCTCGCCATGACCCTGCGCGAGCTGGAGCCGCCGCCCGCCGACACCGTCGACGAGTTCTCGCCCGGCCCCAAGCGGGCCAGCGCGCACACGAACGCGACGCCCGCGGCATCCACCCTCAGCGCCCTCGCGGAGGAGTTCGCACCCGAGCGGGAGATCAAGCAACGACCGACGTACACCGGCGCCGTCTGGGTCTTCGCGATCATGCCCCTGCTGCAGACGATCGCGAGCGCGATCCTCATCATCGCCGGCCTCGGCCACAACTTCCCGCTCTTCGTGGTCGTCGCGGCGGTGCCGTTCGTGTTCATGCTCGGCCTCGCCGCCTACGACCGGCTCGTGCTCAGCACCTGGGGCTATGAGCGGCCCGCGAGCGCCTGGTGGGCGCTGCTGTGGCAGCCGGGCTACCTCGTCGCGCGGGCGCTCAGCAGCTTCCGCGAGAACGGCAAGGGCTTCGCCCCGCTCGTAGGCTACGTCTCATCGCTGCTCGGGGTGCTCGTGGCGATCATCGTGCTGCCGGGCATCCTGATCTCCGCGGCGCCGGCCACGTTCGCCGACGAGATCGAGCGCTCGGTCGCAGCGGATGCCGCCCCGTTCGGCGCCGAACTCACGGTCGAGTGCCCGCAGCCGCCGCTCGTCATCGGCGAGACCGTGACCTGCCGCGCGACGAAGGCGGACGGCGACACCGACTCGATCCTCGTGAGCCTGCAGCGTGAGAACGGCTGGATCTCCTGGCGGGTCGAGGACTGGGGCAGCTGGGTCCTGACCGACTGACCTAGAAGTCCGGTGCGACGACGCGATCCTGGGAGGCTCCCTGGAACGCGAGCCGGATCGCTTCGCGCAGGTGCACGGCCTGGGAGTCGAGCACGGTCGAGAACCCGAGTCGTTTCGCCTCGGCGATGCGCTGCTTCGCGGCTGAGGCGTGCCGGATCTCCCCGGCGAGGCTGATCTCCCCGATCGCCGCGAGCGTCACCGGGAGCGCAAGGTCGCGTTGGGCGCTCGCCAGCGCGAGGGCGATCGCGAGGTCGGCGCCGGGCTCGGTGAGGCGGATGCCGCCGACGGTCGACACGTAGACGTCGACATCCGAGAGCGTCAGTCCAGCCCGCCGCTCGAGCACCGCGAGCAGCATCGCCACCCGCGAGGAGTCCACCCCGTTGACCACGCGGCGCGGCTGCGGCGCCTGCGTCTTGACGATGAGCGCCTGCACCTCCACGGGCAGGGCGCGCCGGCCCTCGACCGCGACGGTCACGCACGTGCCGCTCGTGGGCGTGCGGGCGCGGGACAGGAACAGGCCGGACGGGTCGGCGACCTCCGCGATGCCGTCGCCGGTCATCTCGAAGCAGCCGACCTCGTCGGTGGGGCCGAAGCGGTTCTTGTGGGCGCGGACGAAGCGCAGGCTCGTCTGGCGGTCGCCCTCGAACTGCAGCACGACATCCACGAGGTGCTCCAGCAGCCGGGGGCCGGCGATCGAGCCGTCCTTGGTGACGTGGCCGACGAGCAGCACGGGCAGGTTGCGGTCCTTGCTCACCCGGATGAGCGTGGATGCCACCTCCCGCACCTGCGAGGGGCCGCCGGCCAGCCCATCCGTGAGTCCGGACGACACGGTCTGCACGCTGTCGACGATGACGAGCTGGGGCGACACCTGGTCGATCTGCCCGAGGATCGTCGCGAGGTCGGTCTCGGCCGCGAGGTAGAGGCTCGGCTGCAGCGCCCCCGTGCGCTCGGCCCGCAGCCGCACCTGGCTCACGGACTCCTCGGCGCTCACGTAGAGCACGCGCTGGCCGGATGCGGCGGCTCGACTCGCGACCTCGAGCAGCAGCGTCGACTTGCCCACGCCGGGTTCGCCGCTGAGCAGGATCGCGGCGCCGGGCACGATGCCCCCGCCGAGCACGCGGTCGAACTCCGCGATGCCGCTCGGCCAGTGCGCGGCCGCCTCCGCGCCGATCTCGGTGATGGACAGCGCCCCGCGGGATGGTGCGACCGCGGTCACCCGCGTGGCCGGTGCCGTGTCATCCACGACGGTGTTCCACTGCTGGCACTCGCCGCAACGGCCCACCCACTTGAGGCTCGTCCACCCGCACTCGGTGCAGCGGAACGTCGTGGTGGGGCGGGCCATGGGGCAAGCGTACGGGCGACCCGCGACACAGACGATCTTGCCCCTGAGCCCGAATCGCGCCAACAGCACGGACATCGTGCTCGACATCGTGCTCGACATCGCGCTCAACATCGCGCTCGACATCGCGCTCGACATCGCGCTCGACTCCTGAAAAGCGGTGGTACCGAGGGGGCCGTTACATGCGAAACTCAGGAGTCGCGCCCCGGTCGGGATGCTCGCACGCCTTGCTGCGCACGGGCGCACTCGTGTCACTGCGGGAGGCTCCGAGGCGAGCTGGTCACCGTATCCCGCCCGCCCGGCGTGTACTAAACTCTCTCCCGGTACCGTGTCCGAGCGGCCGAAGGTGCAACTCTCGAAAAGTTGTGTGGGTGAAAGCCCACCGTGGGTTCAAATCCCACCGGTACCGCCACGTGAGTCACGTTGAAACCCCCGGCAAGCGCAAGCTGCCCGGGGGTTTTGTTTTGTCCCTTCGGGCTGCCGTCGCTGCCCTTTTCGGCCCCTGTCGGGGCGTGTGCGGCCACGTCGCGGCTCTTCCACCCCTTGGTGCCCAGCTGGGCCAGTCCGGCCACGGCAGCCACCGGTTCGGCCAGGTCGCCGGTCATTTCCACGCTCAAGGTCTCCTGCGTTGAGTGCGGGTCGCTGTCCCCGGTCAGGTCAATGAGGATCTTCTCGAAGACGGCTTGGTTGAGCCACTTGCGTTGCTCGCCTACAGCCTCGCCGTACAGCCTGCCGG
>JBAQPI010000157.1:0-2108 GCA_049305635.1 Rhodoglobus sp.
CGCGCGCTCGTGGCAGGAGGCCGGGGGGCGCGTGATCTCGGGGCTCGAGATGCTCGTCCACCAGGCGATCGCCCAGGTGCGCATCTTCCTGAACGGGGATCATGCCGAGCCGCTGCCGCGCGAGACCGAGGTGCTCGCCGCCATGCGCGCGGCGGCCGCGAAGGCGTCCTGACGCCTGCCCGCTATGGGAGGATGGGGACCATGCTGCGTTGGTTGACGGCCGGTGAGTCGCACGGTCCGGAGCTCGTCGCGATCCTGGAGGGGCTGCCCGCGGGTGTGCCGATCTCTCCCGAGCAGATCCAGGACGACCTGCAGCGGCGCAAGCTCGGCTACGGTCGCGGCGCGCGCCAGAAGTTCGAGCAGGACGAGCTCTCGATCAGCGGCGGCATCCGCCTCGGCCTGACCATGGGCAGCCCCATCGCACTGCGCATCGGCAACACCGAGTGGCCGCGCTGGGTCGAGGTCATGAGCGCGACCCCGGTGGACCCCGAGGCCCTGCCCAGGGGGCGCGGCGCCGCGCTCACCCGCCCGCGACCCGGCCACGCCGATCTCGTCGGCATGCAGAAGTACGACTTCCCGGAGGCGCGCAACGTGCTCGAGCGGGCCTCCGCGCGCGAGACGGCGGCGCGCGTGGCGCTCGGGGCCATCGCGCGCGCGTTCCTCGGCGAGCTCGGGGTGCGGCTCGTCAGCCACACCCTCGCCATCGGCACCGTGCGGGTTCCCGGCGACAGCGCGCTGCCCGGGCCGGACGACGTGGCGGGCCTCGACGCGGACCCGCTGCGGTGCTTCGACCCCGCGACATCCACCGGGATGGTCGCCGAGGTGGATCGCGCGCACGCGGACGGCGACACCCTGGGCGGCGTCGTCGAGGTGCTCGCGTACGGCGTACCCGTCGGGCTGGGCTCGTATACGCACTGGGATCGCCGGCTGGATGCGAGGCTCGCGGCGGCGCTGATGGGCATCCAGGCGATCAAGGGGGTCGAGCTCGGCGACGGCTTCGAGACCGCCACGCGCCGCGGCTCCCAGGCGCACGACGAGCTCGTGATCGGCGAGGACGGCATCACGCGCCTCAGCGATCGCGCCGGCGGCACCGAGGGCGGCATGTCGACGGGCACGGTGCTGCGGGTGCGCGCGGCGATGAAGCCGATCTCGACCGTGCCGCACGCGCTGCGCACCGTGGATGTCGCGACCGGCGCCGCCGCCGAGGCCCACCACCAGCGCTCCGACGTCTGCGCGGTGCCCGCCGCCGGCGTCGTCGCGGAGGCCATGGTCGCACTCGTGCTCGCCGACGCCGTGCTCGAGAAGTTCGGTGGCGACTCGATCGGCGAGACCAGGCGCAACCTCGACTCCTACCTCGCTGCGATCCCTGCGGGGCTGCGGACCACCGGTGCCTGAGGGCGCGCTCGTCGTGCTCATCGGCGCCCCGGGTGCCGGCAAGTCCCGCACCGGCCGGCGGGTGGCGCGACTGCTCGGTGCCCCCGTGATCGACACCGACAAGGAGATCGTCGCCGGGCATGGCCCGATTCCCAAGATCTTCGCCGTGCACGGCGAGGCGTACTTCCGCCGCCTCGAGCGGGCGGCGGTCGAGCGCGCCCTGCGGGAGCCCGCGGTCGTCACCCTCGGGGGCGGCGCGGTCATCGATCCCGACACGCAGGCGGACCTCGCCGGCTACCCGGTCGTGCAGCTGACGATGTCGCACGCGGCGGCGCGCGAGCGGATCGGCGGCGCGAAACGGCCCCTGGCACGCGATCCGGAGGCATGGGCCAGACTCGTCGCACAGCGCCGGCCGATCTACGACCGGCTCGCCGCACTGACCATCGACACCTCCGAGCAGTCGCTCGACGATGTCGCGCAGCAGATCGTTCACTGGCTGGAGCACCG
Organism: Rhodoglobus sp.; assembly: GCA_049305635.1. Lineage (GTDB taxonomy): Bacteria > Actinomycetota > Actinomycetes > Actinomycetales > Microbacteriaceae > Rhodoglobus. The sequence continues at coordinate 1,882 of JBAQPI010000157.1, forward strand.
ATGACGACGACCACGATCATCCCGGTGGGCGGGAACGACCCCTACGACGTGGTCATCGGCCGCGGCATCCTCATCGATGCCGTCGTCGAGGCGCTCGGCCCGCGGGTCGCCAAGGTGCTCATCGTGCACCCGCCCACCCTGGGGGCGAAGGCGACGGCGCTGCGCGAGGCGCTCTCCGAGCGGTTCGAGGTCATCCTCGCCGAGGTGCCGGACGCCGAGGACGCCAA
>JBAQPI010000158.1:0-6979 GCA_049305635.1 Rhodoglobus sp.
CGCTGTATTCGATCGAGATCCCGCGGGATCCGCTGCGCGCCTACCTCTCGATGGCGCTGTTCGCGGTCGCGACCGTGATCAGCCTCCTGCCCGGCGGCCGCATGCCGGTGTGGATGGCCTCGCTCAACGTCGGCGTCGTCATCGTCATGACCGCCCTCGTGAGCAGCGAGATCGACCTTGCGCGTGAGGGCGGCACCGGGTACGCCACCTGGTACGTCGCTGCGGCGGGCACGCTCCTGACGATCACCTCTTCGCGACGGCGGCATCTCTTCGCGTGGGCCGGGATCGTGTTCCTCGTGCTGCACACGGTCGTCTGGGCAGGCCCGATCGGCGTCGTGAGCCTCGGCGTGATCGGCAGCCTCTCCTGGGTGGCCGTCTCGCACATCATCAGCGTCGCGCTCGCGAAGGCCTCACGGGATGCCCAGCGGTTCGCCCTCGCCGAGCGGGAGGCGACCGACTGGCAGGCGGCCCAGGACGCTCACCTCTACGAGCGCCAGTTCCGCCTCGGGCAGACCAGCGCGATGGCGCTCGCGATGCTGAAGCGCATCCAGGAGACCGGCGGGGACCTGAGCGAAGCGGAGCGCCTCGAGTGCCTGCACCTGGAGGGGGCGATCCGGGACGAGATCCGGGGGCGCAAGCTCCTCAACGACGCGGTGCGCGAGGAGGTCATGGTGGCCCGCCGCCGCGGCGCGAGCGTGACCCTGCTCGACGAGGGCGGCCTCGACGACCTCGATGAGCTCGAGCTGGAGCGAGTGCTCAACCGTCTCGCCCTGGCGATCCACGAGACGATGGCCGACAAGGTCATCGCCCGCACGGTGCCCGAGGGGTCGGATGTCGCCGTGACCGTCGTCGGACTGCGCACGGTCGGCGACGGGGAGTCCCGCGCACTCGGCCGGGAGTCCGATGACGACGACGAGCAGGTCGACCTCTGGCTCGAGATCCCGCGCGTGCCGGTCACGCCCTGATCTTCCCCGAAGGTCCCGTCATGCCAGCCCCGGGAAGGCGGAAGGGCCGGGGGCGCTGTGCGCCTGACCCGGCCCTTCGCTAAGACCCGGGTCAGGGCGATAACCCGAATATCGCCCTGACCCGCCCCCAATGCATTGGCCCGCTTACCCTAGTCGGCCAATGAATGGCGATGTCACTCCGATGGAGTACACCTAGCACGACCAAGTCTGCAGGGGTAGACAGGTCCGGCATAGTCATCACTTTGGGGGACACCCGGGGTACGCGCGGCGACGTGGGACCCCGGAATCATCAGTATATCGGACACCCACTTGGGGGGCATCGGGGTACAGTCGGACCCAGATCGGGGTCGGATCCACCCCGAAAGGCGGGTGGAACGGTCTGTCGGTCAGCCCGAGAATCCGCGCCACGCCCCCGGGCCCGGGCGCAGCGGGCCGCGAAGGTCCCGTTGGCTGCGCTGCCAGGCCGAGACGACACGTGGCTCGGCGTCGAGGTGCGCCGCGAGCTCGTCGAGCGCGCCCTGCAGCACGGCCGTGACGGCGGCGATCTCCTCGGCGGTCGCGGCCTTCGAGACGACGCGCAGGTCGGGCTGGTTCACAGCGGGATGTTCCCGTGCTTCTTCGGCGGCAGGCTCGCACGCTTGGTGCGCAGCGCGCGCAGCGCCTTCGTCACGGCGACCCGCGTGGCCGCGGGCTCGATCACGCCGTCCAGCTCGCCGCGCTCGGCGGCCAGGAACGGGGATGCCACGTTGTAGGTGTATTCGTTGGCCAGCCGGGTGCGCACCGCCGCGACATCCTCGCCGGCCGCCTCCGCGGCCTTGATCTCGTTGCGGTACAGGATGTTGACCGCCCCCTGCCCCCCCATGACCGCGATCTCGGCGGTCGGCCAGGCGTAGTTGAGGTCGGCGCCCATCTGCTTGGAGCCCATGACGATGTAGGCCCCGCCGTAGGCCTTGCGCGTGATCACGGTCACGAGCGGCACCGTCGCCTCCGCGTAGGCGTAGAGCAGCTTCGCGCCGCGCCGGATGACGCCCGTCCACTCCTGGTCGGTGCCGGGCAGATAGCCGGGCACGTCCACGAAGGTGAGGATCGGGATGTTGAAGGCGTCGCAGAAGCGCAGGAACCGCGCGGCCTTCTCGCCGGCCTCGATATTGAGCGTGCCGGCCATCGCCTTCGGCTGGTTGGCGATCACGCCGACCGTGCGTCCCTCGACCCGACCGAAGCCGACGACGATGTTGGGCGCGAACAGCGGCTGGATCTCGAGGAAGTCCGCGTTGTCGACGATGTGCTCGATGATCTGGATGACATCGTAGGGCTGGTTGGGGCTGTCCGGCACGATCGTGTTGAGCTTGCGGTCCTCGTCGGTGATCTCGAGCTCCACCTCGCTGAGATAGACGATCGGCTCGGAGAGGTTGTTGTCGGGCAGGAAGCCGATGAGCGTGCGCGCGTAGTCGAGGGCGTCGTCCTCGTCGCTCGCGAGGTAGTGCGAGACGCCGGAGACCGTGTTGTGGGTGAGCGCGCCGCCGAGTTCCTCCATGCCGACGTCCTCGCCCGTGACGGTCTTGATGACATCGGGCCCGGTGACGAACATCTGCGAGGTCTTGTCGACCATGATCACGAAGTCGGTGAGCGCCGGCGAGTACACGGCACCGCCCGCCGCGGGGCCCATGATGATCGAGATCTGGGGGATCACGCCCGAGGCGTGCGTGTTGCGCTTGAAGATCTCGCCGTACTTGCCGAGCGCGACGACGCCCTCCTGAATCCGCGCGCCGCCCGAGTCGAGCATCCCGATGATGGGCACCCCGGTCTTGATGGCGTGGTCCATGACCTTCATGATCTTCTCCCCGGCGACCTCGCCGAGCGAGCCGCCGAAGATCGTGAAGTCCTGCGAGTAGACCGCCACCTGCCGGCCGTGGATGGTGCCGAGCCCCGTGACGACGGCGTCGCCGTACGGGCGGTTCTTCTCCATGCCGAAGGTGTGGGTGCGATGCCGCACGAACTCGTCCAGCTCGACGAAGGAGCCGTGGTCGAGGAGGGTCTCGATGCGCTCGCGCGCGGTCTTCTTGCCCTTGGCGTGCTGCTTGGCGATCGCGGCCTCGCCGCTGGCGGTCACGGCCTCGTGGTAGCGCACCTTGAGGTCCGCGATGCGGCCGGCGGTGGTCGTCAGGTCGGGCACGTGTTTGTCAGCACTCACGCTGCAACTGTACCGTCCGGCCCCAGCCGGACCCGGCTCAGGGCCGTGCGAAGGCGATCGGGGTCGCGAAGAGGTAGTTGCGGGTGCCGAGACCGATGTGCTCGGTCGCCAGCCATCGCTCGTCGACCCAGGTGTACATCCCGTACTCCGGCCAGCGCGCCCGCAACTCGTCGGCGAACTCGTTCGCGTCGCGACCGTATCGCGCGAGGTGACGGTCCTCGATCTCGAGCAGCAGGCAGGGACGATCGCGATCGATGGTGCCTGCCGCGCCCTCGATCACCTGCGGTTCGAAACCCTCGACATCCACCTTGATGAATGCGACCTCCTGCAGACCCTCGCGCTCGCAGACTTCGTCCACGGTCGTGACCGGAGTACGCCACGACCGGGTGCGGCGGCTCGGATCGATCGCGGCACCCTTGGCCATATGGGCGTGGCCGTAGATCGGGAACACGAAGCGGTATGGCAGCGTCATGGTCTGCTCGCCGGGTTCCGGACCGACCGCGGCGGCGTGGACCGCGACCTGGCGCAGGCCGAGCGCGCGGCGCAGGAAGCGCAGCTGGCGTTGCTGCCGCGGGTGCGGCTCGAAGGCGTGCACGCAGCCGCCGGGGCCGACGAGGTCCGCGAAGGGCAGGGTGTACATGCCGTGGGCCGCGCCGACGTCGAAGACCTGATCACCCGGCCGGATGACGGCCGCGAGGCCGCGCAGCTCGGGCTCGGCCCAGGTGATGCGGGTGGCGAGGCGCATCACCGCGTGGGCGATGCGCGCCCTGCGGGGGGCCGGCTCCATGAGGAGTGGTACAGGATCGGCTTCTGTCGTCACTGGTTCTTCCTCGTTCAGCCCGGGGGAGGTGCCTGCCGCCCCCAATCGTAGTGGCTCCAAGCGCCTAGCCTTGTCGGCATGGACTTGCGCCGCAGCCGCGTGATCGCGCCGCACCTCGAGGTGCTGGACGAGGCGGATTCCACCAACGCGGAGCTCGCCGCGCGGGCCGCGGCCGGCGCCCTCGCGGACTTCGCCGTGCTCCTCACGACGAATCAGACCGCGGGCCGGGGCAGGCTCGGCCGGACCTGGACGGCCCCGCCCGGTGCGACGCTGGCCGTCTCGGTCTTCCTCGCCGGGGAGGCATCCGGCTGGATGCCGTTGCTCGCCGGGGTCGCGATGCAGCGTTCGGTGGCCTCGCTCGTGCCCGGTGCGGTCGGGCTCAAGTGGCCGAACGACGTGCAGCTGGGGGGGCTCAAGGTCGCGGGGCTGCTCGCGGAACTCGTGCCCGGCGGCGTGGTGATCGGCGCCGGCCTCAACCTCACGATGACGGTGGAGCAGCTGCCGACGAGCACGTCGACCTCGCTCACACTGCAGGGTGCTGACCCCGTCGACCTCCTCGATCGGGCCCTCGCGGGCTACCTGCGGGAGCTGCGCGAGCTGCGCACGATGGATGCCGCGGCCCTTCATGCCGCCGTGACCGCAGCCTGCAGCACCTTGGGCCGCACGGTGCGGGTCGAGCTGCCCGGCGGGGCCGAGCTGCGCGGCACCGCCGTGCGGCTCGACGAGGACGGCAGGCTCGTGGTGCTCACCCCGGCTGGGGAGCGCCCCGTCGCCGCCGGGGACATCACGCACCTTCGTTTTCCTGCCACCGATGTCCGATAGGGTGCACGGCGTGAGAATCTCCGTGATCGGTTGCGGCTACCTCGGCGCCGTGCGATTGACAAGCGATTGACACGGGGGCCGCAGGCATCTTCAATGCGAGTTCGCTGGGCCTCAGCGCACCCCCTTGACTACGGCCTAGCCGCTGTCTCGTTGGCAGCCTGCTCGTCCTCGAAGATCGCGAGAGCTGCCGCCTCTGCCTTATGCTGCCGCGTTGTCAGCCCGTCGGCGCGATGATGGCCATAAACCCAATAGCGGTACATAAGGAAACGGAAGGCCGTTGCCAGGAACAAACCGATGACGTTCGTCGAGATGTTGTCAGCAAAAAGAGTTTGAAAGCCAAGCAGGTAGTGCGAGATCCAGAGGCAAAAGAGCCCGATCAGCAGCCCCCCTACGGCGACCGCGGAAAACTCGAACAACTCGAGAACGAAATTCCGACGGCGATGCTCCCGAAAGGTCCAGTAGCGATTCCCGAACCAGGTGACGAGCGTGGCAATCGCAACAGAGACGATCTTGGCCCCGATCGGCCCTTGGAAGAAGTGCCCTTCACCGAGGACGCCCAGACGGAGCAGGTTGAAGATCCCCACGTCGACGGCGTAACCCACAAGGCCGACCACACCAAATTTCAACGCATAGCGGATCAAGCGATCGTAGAGCGCGCGGACGAACCGCAATGGCTGCATGGGCATGGATTCACCTAGGGTTGCTCTGGGTCAGGACGATCCAGCAAATCCTACTGTCCGTAGTCGGCGGCCCTCATGCAAGGAGACAAACAGACTGATGTTGACCGTCGCGGTCGTCGGTAGCGGCCAGCTCGCCCGCATGATGATCCCACCAGCCGTGGCGCTCGGCATCGAGCTGCGGGTGCTTGCCGAGGAGGCGGGCTCCTCCGCTGCGCTCGCCGCGGCATCCGTCGGGGACTACCGGGATCTCGCGACCGTCGCCGCCTTCGCCGAGGGGGCGGACGTGGTCACCTTCGACCACGAGCACGTGCCGCAGGAGGTGCTGCGCGCCCTTCTCGAGTCGGGTCTCGCGGTGCGGCCCGGCGCGGATGCACTGCGCTATGCCCAGGACAAGCTCGCCATGCGCGCCCGGCTGACGGAACTCGGGCTCCCGGTTCCCGAGTGGGCCTCCGTCTCGAGTGCCGCCGAGCTCGACGCCTTCCTGGCGGAGCACGGCGGGGCGGCCGTCGTCAAGACTCCCCTCGGCGGCTACGACGGCAAGGGCGTGCGGCTCGCGCGCTCCTCGGGGGATGTCGCGGACTGGTTCGCCGCGGGCGGCCCGCTGCTCGCGGAGGAACTCGTCGAGTACCGCCGCGAACTCGCCCAGCTCGTCGCGCGGCGCCCGAGCGGCGAGATCGTCGCGTGGCCGGTCGTCGAGACGGTGCAGCGCGACGGCGTGTGCGTGGAGGTCATCGCGCCGGCCCCCGACTCCGAAGGTCGGCTCGGTGGTCTCGCGCGGGAGGTCGCCGCGACGATCGCGCGCGAACTCGACGTGACCGGCGTGCTCGCGGTCGAGCTGTTCGAGACGACGGATGAGCGCATCCTGGTCAACGAACTGGCGATGCGGCCGCACAACAGCGGCCACTGGAGCATCGAGGGCTCCGTCACGAGCCAGTTCGAGCAGCACCTGCGCGCCGTGCTCGACCTGCCCCTCGGCTCCACCGACCTGCGGCAGCCCTACGCCGTGATGGTCAACGTGCTCGGCGGTCCGGAGGCGCCGGCGCAGCGCTACGCGGCCGCGCTCGCCGACCAGCCCGACGTGAAGCTGCACTTCTACGGCAAGTCCGCCCGGCCCGGCCGCAAGGTCGGGCACGTGACCGCCGTCGGCGACGACCTCGACGACGTCGTGTTCCGGGCGCGCGCCGCAGCGGCGTTCTTCGAGGTTTGAGCCATACCCTTGGTGGGTGCCTGAACCGCTCGTCGCCGTCGTCATGGGCTCCGACTCCGACTGGAGCGTGATGTCCGAGGCCGCCGCTGCCCTGACGGAGTTCGGCATCGAGCACGAGGTCTCCGTGGTGTCGGCGCACCGCAGCGCCGAGCGGATGATCGCCTTCGGCAAGGATGCGGCGGGTCGCGGCATCCGGGTCATCATCGCCGGCGCCGGGGGTGCGGCACACCTGCCCGGCATGCTCGCCGCCGTCACGACCCTGCCGGTGATCGGCGTGCCCGTGCCGCTCAAGAC
>JBAQPI010000159.1:0-1594 GCA_049305635.1 Rhodoglobus sp.
AGATCGAACCGCGGGCGAGCGCGTCCGCGACCGCGACCTCGAGTTCCTCGAGCCCCGTCAGCGCCGACTCGTAGTCGCCGTCGGCCGCCGCGGTCGTCGTGTCGAGGACCTGCTGCTGCAATGCGGATGCAACCGGGGCCGGGTAGTCGGTCGTGGCGGTGGCGCACCCGGCGAGGGCCAGGGCGAGCGCAGCGCCCAGGAGCGCGGTGAGCAGGCGCCTCATGGCGCCACGCTCTGCTGGAGTTGGTCGAGATGCACGCCCAGATCTCCATCGACCGCCGGGTACTGCACCTCGGTGAAGGTCGCAGAGACCTGACCGAGCGCCCAACTGCCGCCGACCAGGAGGATCGCGAGGGCCACGGTGCCGAGGGCGACGAAGCCGGCGATCGTGAACGCCTTCGCGCCACCGCGCGAACGTGGCGCACGAGCAGCACGGGGCCGGGGTGCGCGAACCGGTCGGGGAGGTTCTGCTTCGACGCCGAGCCGTTCGGTCGGGCGATCCTCGACCATGCGCTCGGTGACTGCATCGGCGGCATCGGCGGCGGCCGTCGGCATCCGCAGCGTCGGATTCTCGGCGTTCTGGTCCCCGAGGCGACGCAGCGCGGGTGTCACCTCCTCGGCCGTGATCCGGTCGCCTGGCTCCCGCTGGGTCATCGCGGCCAGGAGCTCACGCCAGGTCGGGTCGAGCTCCTCAGGAATGCCCGGGTCGGCCTGCAGGCGCGCCATCGCGGATTCCGCCGGGCTGCCGGGGAAACTGCGCACCCCGGTGAGGCACTCCAGCAGCACGAGACCCAATGAGTAGACGTCCGATGTCGAATCCACCTCGCCGCCGAGGGCCTGTTCGGGGCTGAGATAGCTTGCGGTGCCGATGACCTCACCGGTCGAGGTCAGCCGCGTCGCATCGACGAGCCGGGCGATGCCGAAGTCGGCGAGCACTGCCCGCGATTCGTGCGGGCCGGGCGCGCCGAGCAGGATGTTCCCCGGTTTGACGTCCCGGTGCACGACCCCGTGATGCGCGAGATAGGCGAGCGCGGATGCGATGTCGGCGCCGATCTCGGCGGTCACGACGGGGTCGAGCGGTCCTGCCTTCAATGCCGAACGCAGGTCCTGTCCGGCGACGTATCGCATGACCAGGAACGCCGGCCCCTCCTCGTCGGTCGTCGCGTCGAAGAGGGTGACGAGGCAGGGATGACTGAGGCTCGCGATGAGGCGGATCTCCGCGTCCTGCCGCAGGAGGTCCTCGCTCGAGGCCAGCTCGGGACGGAAGATCTTGATCGCGACGTCACGCCCGAGCGAGGTGTCCGCGGCCCGGTAGACGCTCGACATACCGCCATGACCGACCAATCCATCGATGCGATAACGCCCCGCGAGCAGTGTTCCTCGAGCGAGGGGAGTGGTCATGTGTCCCCAGAGTACCCGCAGGGCTGCGGCACAGGCTGTTCGAAGGCTGGCGCCGCTACGATTGCGCGGTGGAAACCGTGCTGCTCTACATCCTGGGCGTCCTCATCATCGTCGTGGGTCTCGCGCTGTCGATCGGGCTGCATGAGATAGGGCACCTGGTGCCCGCGAAGCGGTTCGGGGTGCGGGTCAGCCA
>JBAQPI010000160.1:0-11857 GCA_049305635.1 Rhodoglobus sp.
CTCGACGGATGCTGTGGGCCGTTTCCGCGACGCAATCGCGGCTTCCACGAGAATCGGGCGCGTGACTCGTCGCGGGGACCTCGATCCGCGGCTCGGCATGCAGTTCGCGGTGTCGGCCGCGCGGGACGCCGGCGTTCCGCGGAGTCGGCTGCGCGCATCCGATCTCCAGGCGCCGTTCAACGGTGCGCGCTCGACCACGCCGATCACCGGGGTGGTCGGGCTCTGCCGGGCGTACCTGCCGGTCGCACCCGCCCGGTTCGCGTTCAGTCATGTGATCGCCGCGCGGCTCTACGGTATTGCGCTGCCCTCCCGGCTGGAGGGGGAACGGGCACTCGACGTGTCGGTTCCGCTCGGCTCGACCCCGCCGCGCCGCCGGGGCGTGACCGCGCACCGAGCCACCGAGCTCGACATCCGCGAGTTCGAGGGTCTGCCGCTGCTCGCGCCGTGCGTCGTGTGGTTGCAGCTCGCCCGCTCGCTCGACGTCGACGAACTCGTCGTCGCGGGCGACTCGCTCGTGCGGCGCAAGGGTCGGCTCACCGATCTCGCGACCCTGCACGCCGCGGTGGATGCCGCGGCCAACGCTCGTGGCGTTCGACGCAGCCGCGCGGCTCTCGCCGACATCCGCCCGGGTACCGACTCGGCGCAGGAGTCTCGGCTGCGGCTCGAGATCGTGCGAGCAGGGCTCCCCGAACCCGTCATCGGTCACACGGTCTTCCACGAGGGGGCCTTCGTCGGCACCCCGGACCTCGCCTACCGGCCGCAGCGGATCGCGATCGAGTACCAGGGGAGCACGCACTGGCGGGATGAGGCGGCCGTGGCCGCAGACATCGCGCGGCGGGAGATGTTCATCCGGGCCGGCTGGCGCGTGCTCGAGGTGACGGCATCCCGACTGCGGAGTTCCGGGCGGATCGCCGGCGAGCTTGCCGCGCTCCTGGCCGAGACGCCCCCGCGCCGCTGAGTGTGCGGTCATGGTGGGTGCCCACCTGCGCACACCCGCCGAAACCGCACACTCGACGGGGGCGACGGAGGCCTCGACGCGGCGGGGACGACGGAGGTGACGGGGGCGACGGAGGCCTTCGACGCGGCGGGGGCGAGCCGGGCGAACGAGGCGCCACAGACAACACCGGTACGCTCGGACCCGATGGCACACCTCCTCGGCGCGGAAGCGCTGCACCTCGAATACCCGAATCGCGTGATCTTCGACAAGGTCACGATCGGCCTCGACGAGGGGGATCGCATCGGCATCGTCGGCCGCAACGGCGACGGCAAGTCCACCCTGCTGCGCCTGCTCGCCGGGCGCATCGAGCCCGACGACGGCCGGGTCACCCGCCGCGGCGGCATCACGCTCGGCATGCTCGACCAGGCCGACGAGCTCGCCAGCGGCAAGACGGTGCACGAGACCGTGATCGGCGACATCGACGAGCACGTCTGGGCGGGCGACCCGAGAGTTCGGGATGTCATCGCCGGCCTCATCGCGGACATCCCGTGGGAGGCGATGGTCGACGAGCTCTCCGGCGGGCAGCGCCGCCGGGTCGCGCTCGCGGCCCTGCTCATCGGCGACTGGGACGTCGTCTTCCTCGACGAGCCCACCAACCACCTCGACGTGGAGGGCATCGCCTGGCTCGCCGGGCACCTCAAGCGGCGCTGGGCGCAGAGCTCCGGCGGACTCGTCGTCGTCACCCACGACCGGTGGTTCCTCGACGAGATCTGCACGGCCACCTGGGAGGTGCACGACCGCCTCATCGAGCCGTTCGAGGGCGGCTATGCGGCGTACATCCTGCAGCGCGTCGAGCGGGACCGGATGGCCGCGGCATCCGAGTCGAAGCGGCAGAATCTCATGCGCAAGGAGCTCGCCTGGCTGCGCCGCGGCGCCCCGGCGCGCACGAGCAAGCCGAAGTTCCGCATCGACGCCGCCAACGAGCTCATCGAGAACGAGCCGCCGGTGCGCGACAGCGTGTCGCTCTCGCAGATGGCGATGCAGCGCCTGGGCAAAGACGTCGTCGATCTCGAGAACGTGAGCGTGTCGTACGGCGACAAGTCGGTGCTGAGGGATGTCACCTGGCGCATCGCCCCCGGCGAGCGCACGGGCATCCTCGGGGTCAACGGGGCGGGCAAGAGCACCCTGCTGTCCCTCATCGCGGGCACCCTGCTGCCCACGAGCGGGCGGGTCAAGCGCGGCAAGACGATCAAGGTCGCCACCCTCACCCAGCAGCTCTCCGAGCTCGAGGATGTCTGGAACGACCGGGTGAGCGAGGTGATCGGCCGCCAGCGCAGCACCTATGTCGCCGGCGGCAAGGAGATGACGCCCGGGCAGCTGCTGGAGCGCGTCGGCTTCTCGAGCGCGCAGCTATCGACACCGGTCAAGGACCTCTCGGGCGGTCAGAAGCGGCGGCTGCAGCTACTGCTGATCCTGCTCTCGGAACCGAACGTGCTGATCCTGGATGAGCCGACCAACGACCTCGACACCGACATGCTCGCGGCGATCGAGGACCTGCTCGACTCCTTCCCCGGCACGCTGCTGGTGGTCAGCCACGACCGCTACCTCGTCGAGCGCGTCACCGATCAGCAGTACGCGGTGATCGACGGCGGGCTGCGGCACCTGCCGCGCGGCGTGGACCAGTACCTGGAGCTGCGCGCCGGGCAGCTCAAGGGTGCCCCGACGAAGGCGGCGCCCGCGGCGGTCCCGAAGCTGGGAGGCGCCGAACTGCGCAACGCCCAGAAGGAGTTCGCGGCGGTCGCGCGCAGGATGGAGAAGCTCACCGCCTCGATCGGTGTCATCCACGAGCGCATGGCGGCGGCCGATCAGTCCGACTTCGGCGGGCTCTCCGTGCTCATGGAGGAGACCGCGGCGCTCGAGAGCGAACTCGCCAACGCGGAGTTGCGCTGGCTCGAGCTCTCGGAGCTGCTCGACTCCGTGCATCCCGCATCCACCCGCATCACCGGCCGCCCCTGATGCGACCCGGCCGCGGCGCTCAGCAGCTGTGGTTCGGCGCAGGCACGCACTTCTTCTCGGCGCCCCTTGGCGATGGCGCAGATCCGCCGAACACTCGGCGCCCTGCTCGAGGCAGCCCTGCTCGAGGTCGTCTCGCGGTGTCCCGCGCCCATGACGACCACCCCACGCGCGACCACCGAACCATCCACCGCGTTCGTTCCCGTTGTGAAGGAACTCCTTCACAACGGGAGTGCCGCGGACCGATCCATCCGATGCGGCGACCTTCGGGATCGGGGCGGCGCCTTACTCCGCGTCGAAGTCGAGACTGAGCTTGCGCAGCAGGCCCGCCAGCCGGTCCTGGTCTGAGCGGGAGAGGTGGCGCAGCAGCTCGGCCTCGGAGGTCAGCAGGGTGCTGATGGCGGCATCCACCCGCTCCCGCCCGAGCTCGGTCATCACCACGAGGATGCCGCGGCCGTCGTTCGGGTCGGTGCGGCGCTCCACGAGCTGCCGGGCCACGAGCCGGTCGATGCGGTTCGTCATCGTGCCGCTCGAGACGAGGGTCTGCTGCAGCAGACCTTTCGGACTCAGCTGGTACGGCGCGCCCTCGCGGCGCAGGGCCGAGAGCACGTCGAACTCCCAGAGCTCCAGGTCGGATGCCGCGAACGCCGTGCGCCGGGCCCGCTCCAGGTGCCGCGCGAGTCGCCCCACCCGGCTGAGCACCTGCAGCGGGGAGAAGTCGAGGTCCGGGCGCTCGCGCGACCAGGAATCGACGATGCGGTCGACCTCATCGCTCCCCGGTGGCATTCGTTCATTATGGCGCGGATGCGGCCCCTCGCTGACATCTGCGGCGCGAGTGCTCGTGTCAGACTTGGGGGGCCGAGAACGGCGATCCGCTTTGGTGTAACGGCAGCACGACAGCCTTTGGAGCTGTTAGGTCCAGGTTCGAATCCTGGGAGCGGAGCTGTGAGTAGGGTGTCGGCATGACCGAATTCTTCACCACCGTCGCCACGACCTTCGAGGTGCTCGGCGTCGGGGCGATGGCGAGAGCCGCCAAGGCCAGGGGCTCCGCCGACAGGGCAGAATAGCCCCATGACCGACCAGCACCTCGCCGTCATCGTGCTCGCCGCGGGACAGGGCACCCGCATGAAGTCGTCCCGTCCGAAGGTGCTGCACACCCTCGCCGGCCGTTCCCTCATCGGGCACGTGCTCGCGACCGCCCAGGAGTTGCAGCCCGAGCATGTGGTCGCCGTCGTGCGGCACGAGCGGGATGCCGTCGTCGCGACGATCGGCGAGCTCGCCCCTGCCGCGATCGTCGTCGACCAGGACGAGGTGCCCGGCACCGGTCGCGCCGTCGAGATCGCGATCGCCGCCCTGCCCGCCGACTTCACCGGCGACGTCGTCGTCGTCTCCGGAGATGTCCCGCTGCTGGATGCCGCGACCCTCGCCACCCTGCTCGAAGAGCACCGCGCCGCCAGCGCCGCCGCCACCGTGCTCAGCGCGATCATGGACGACGCCACGGGCTACGGCCGCGTGCTGCGCACCTCGGCCGGCGGCGTCGAGCGCATCGTGGAGCAGGCCGATGCGAACGAGGACGAGCTCGCGGTCACCGAGGTCAACTCGGGCACCTACGTCTTCGGCATCGCCGCGCTGCGCGAGCAGCTCGCGCTCGTGACCACCCACAACGCGCAGGGGGAGAAGTACCTCACCGACGTGGTCGGGCTCATCCGCGGCACGGGTGCGTCGGTCGCGGCGCTGCCCGTGCAGGAGGGCTGGCGCGTCGCCGGGGTCAACGACCGCGTGCAGCTCGCCGAGGCCGCGCGCCGCATGAACGAGCTCATCGTGCGCCGCTGGCAGCTCGATGGTGTCACCGTCGACGACCCGACCACCACCTGGATCGACGCCGACGTGACCCTCGCCGAGGACGTGCACCTGCTGCCAGACGTGCAGCTCAAGGGCGCGACGAGCATCGACCGCGGGGCGATCATCGGCCCGGACACGACGCTGACGGACACCGAGGTCGGCGAGGATGCCACGGTGCGGCGCACCGACGCGACGCTCGCGGTGATCGGGGCGCGGGCATCCGTCGGCCCGTGGGCGTACCTGCGACCGGGCACCTACCTCGGCGAGGGCGGCAAGATCGGCACCTTCGTGGAGACCAAGAACTCGACCATCGGCGCCGGCAGCAAGGTGCCGCACCTGAGTTACATCGGCGACACCGAGGTCGGCGAGGGATCGAACATCGGCGCCGGCACGATCACCGCGAACTTCGACGGCGTCGACAAGCACCGCACCGCGGTCGGCTCGCACGTGCGCACGGGGTCGCACAACGTGTTCGTCGCCCCCGTTAGAATCGGTGACGGAGCCTACACGGGAGCCGGGACGGTGGTCCGCAAGGACGTACCGGCTGGTGCACTGGCGATCAGCGTGGCTCCGCAGCGCAACATGAACGGCTGGGTCGAGGCCAATCGGGCGGGCACTGCGGCGGCGGATGCCGCGGCGGCGGCCGACGAGGGCACCGAGTCCTAGCGACACCGCCGGTATCCGGCAGAGAGCGGGACCGTGGCCGAGATCAAGATCACCGGACAGAAACGGCTCGTGATCGTCACGGGACGCGCCCATCCCCAGCTCGCCGAGGACATCGCCGCAGCGCTCGAGACCGAGATCGTGCACACCGACGCCCGCACCTTCGCCAACGGTGAGATCTACGCCCGCTACGACGAGAGCGTGCGCGGCTGTGACGCCTTCGTGATCCAGTCGCACACCAACCCGATCAACGAGTGGCTCATGGAGCAGCTCATCATGGTGGATGCGCTCAAGCGGGCCTCCGCCAAGCGCATCACCGTCGTGAGCCCGTTCTACCCCTACGCGCGCCAGGACAAGAAGGGCCGGGGTCGCGAGCCGATCAGCGCGCGGCTGGTCGCGGACCTCTACAAGGCCGCCGGCGCCAACCGCATCATGAGCGTGGATCTGCACGCCGCCCAGATCCAAGGTTTCTTCGACGGGCCCGTCGACCACCTCTTCGCGATGCCGGTGCTGCTCGAGCACTTCCAGAAGCAGCTCGACCCCGCGACCCTCACGGTCGTCTCTCCTGACATGGGCCGGGTGCGTGTCGCCGACATCTGGAGCGACAAGCTCGGCGCGCCGCTCGCGATCATCCACAAGCGCCGCGACCCGCTCGTGCCCAACCAGGTCTCGGTGCACGAGATCGTCGGCGAGGTCGAGGGTCGCGTGTGCCTGCTCGTCGACGACATGATCGACACGGGGCGCACGATCGTCAAGGCCGCCGAGGCGCTCAAGGCGAACGGCGCGATCGGCGTCGTGGTCGCGGCGACGCACGCGATCTTCTCCGACCCGGCCACCGAGATCTTGCAGAGCGAGTTCATCGACTCGGTCGTCGTCACCGACACCCTCCCGATCCCCGAGGAGAAGCGCTGGGATCGGCTCACGATCCTGCCGATCGCGCCGCTGATCGCGCGCGCCATCCACGAGGTGTTCGACGACGGTTCGGTCACGAGCATGTTCGACGGGGCGGCGTAGTCCGGCGCCGATCCATACCAGGGGGCAGCCTGCCATGCCGAAACGCCATTTGCGCGACCACCTCATGCTGGCGGACGCCGAACTCTTCACGGGTCGCGAGGCTGATCTGGAGGTCGTTGACCGGCTGCTCGATCCGGACAGCCGGGAGCGGATCCTGTACGTGCACGGCCCCGGCGGGATCGGCAAGAGCGCTCTCCTGCGCGAACTGCGTCGACGGGCGGAACGGGCTGGCCACACGGTGCTCGCCGTGGATGGCCGCACTCTTCCCCTGGCAATCGATCTCCTCGCGGAACGACTCACCCCACCACCCGGCAGCATCGACCCGATCGTCGTGATCGACGAGGTGGACTCGCTCGGGGCGACGCTCGTGGCATTGCGCGAGGTTCTCCTCGACATCCTTCCGGCGGCTGCGCGGGTCGTGGTCGCCGGCCGGCATCGGACCGACCGCTCGTGGCTCGAGGGTGAACTGGAAGGCGTCAGCCTGGAATTCGCACTCGGTCCGCTCTCGGATGGCGACGCCGTGCAACTGCTCGCGCGCCGGGGCGTCGGCAACGGGACGCTCCAGCGCGACATCGTGGCGTGGGCGAAAGGGTCTCCGCTGGCGCTGGCCCTCGCCGCAAGCACGGGCACCGATGGTCCGATGGACTTCGCCGACCCCAGTCTGCTCGACCGGCTCATGCGCCACCTCGCCGGGCGCGAGATCGAGGGCATCGATCCGGCGATCCTGGATGTCGCGTCGATCACGTGGGCGCTCGATTCGCGCCTCATCGCGGCTGCGCTCCCGGGCCGGAGCACGCGGGGAGCACTGACTGAGCTGCTCGCACTCTCCGTGGTCGAGTCCGTCGGGCATCGCGCCGTGCTGCACCCGCTGCTCGCGCAGGCGATCAGGGCGCGGCTCAGGGCCGAGCGGCCACAAGAGTACCGAGCGCTCGTGCTGCGGATCGCAGATCACCTTCGGACTCGCTGCCTCGATGGCGACCCGAACGCGCTGGTGGAGCTCACGTCACTGATCGAGAATCCCCTGGTGAGAGCCGGTGCCGGCCTCGGGGCAGGCAATACCCACTACGCCGACTCGCTACGCGCGGGCGACATCGATCGTGCGGTCGAGATGGGCGGAACCCTCGCCAGCAGGCGCATGGCGGAACTCACGCCGTGGGCCGAGCGATTCCCCGAATTCACGACGACCGTGCGCCGCTCGACAGGTCGCCTCGCGGGCATCGCCGTCTGCGTCCCCGCGTCGGTGCTGCTCAGTTCTGACCCCGGGGATGCGACTGTCGCACCCATCGTGGAGCACATCCGGACCGCCCGCGGCGACGCGGACCGCTCGCTCGTGCTCATCGGCGACCTCAAGCTCGAGGATGGGGGCCCCGAGGCGGTCAGCGAACTGATGAAGGTCGGCAACGCCGCTGCCGTCACGCGCAGCGGCATCCCGAACGTGCGGTACATCTACGTGAACGAGTGGAGTTCGAGCGTCTTCCCCGGGGAGTTCATGGCATCTCTCGGCTACCGCGAACTCGTCGATATGCGCCGGAACGTGCGCGGCGAGCCACTGACGACCTGGCTCGCCGACTTCGGCCCGCACGGACTGGCCGGGTTCATCCACTCGATCGTCCTCGCGGAGAACGGAGCGCCACCGAGCGGGTCGGATCAGGACGGGTCGGAGTTGCTGCGCGCCGTGCGCGAATTCGGCGACGATCGGGCGATGGCCGCCCGAGCCCCACACGAGAGCGACCCCGCCGCGGCGGCGTCGGCCGTACGCGCCGCGGTGCGAGCGGAGGTCGATGCGCGCTTCGGCGACTCGCCAAGCGATCGAGAACTGCATCGAGTGCTCGAAGTCGGGTACCTCGAGCCTTCGCTCGGCGAGCGGGCGATCCTCGAACGGTTGCACCTGAGCAGGTCCGCCTATTATCGGAAGCTTCGCGAGGCCAGGGAGCGGCTCGTCGGCTGAAGCGCGGTCGGCCCCCGCGAATCTGGGACTGGTGTGGGACTGACCGCGCCGAGCTGGCTCGATAGCGTCGAGAGCGTGAGCCGAGCGATGCCATCGTCGCCTCGGATTTTCGACGCCACCCGAGGAGAGTCAGTGTCCCACCGCTCAGTCAATTCCGAACGCCGCCTCCGAGGGGCGCTGGTCGTGGTCGCCGCCTCGACGCTGCTCGCGCTCGGTGGCGTATCGCCCGCTTTCGCCGTGTTCACCCCGGCCGGCACCGCGACCGCGACCGTGATAAACCCGACCGTGGAGGGCGGGCAGGGCAGTGGTAGCGGCTACTGCCCGATCGGCACCTCGTCCGTGACGGTCACGACCCTGCCGTTCGGAGTGGCCATCTCAGCGCTGACCTACTATGGCGCCGATCTGAACCCCATCCTTGAGGGAAGGTTCGAGTGGGTCTGGGAGACCGATCCCACCGACCTCGGCCCAGGTTTGCCGGTCCAGTTCACGGCGACCTGCCTCGATGCCGGGGCCGGGGTTCTTGCGACCGCAGTCGTAATCGGTACGACTTTCGACAGCGGTGCCACGCTCTCCGTGCCAGCCGAGGTCGCGGACGGCGACGACGTGACCGTGTCTGGTACCTGTCCCTTCCCCTCCGACCGTGTCCTGGTGTCGGCCTACAGCACCCCCGGTCTGCTCATCTCCATCACACAGGTAGAGGCAACCATGGTCTCGGGGAACTGGTCGTACACGTTCTCGAGTACGCCTGCGAACCCCGGGGATCAGATCGAAGTGCAGGCCGAATGCGACGACGCCGAACCGACCCTCCTGTCGTGGCGCAATGCGTTCGTCGACGTCCTCGCCGCCGTCCCGGGGGAGCCGACTCCGCGGGAACCGACTCCGCCCGGGCCGGCCGACACGACGTCAGGACTGGCCGAGACCGGTGTCGGCCCCGTACCGCTGCTCGGTCTCGCTCTCGGCACGCTCGCCATCGTCCTGGGCGTCGGGGTGGTGCTTCTGCCCGTCCGTCGTCGGCTGATGCGCACTCGCTAGGAGGCGATCGGGTCCCGCCCCATGTGTGGTGCAGGCTCGGGCGTTCTAGAGTGTTCGGCGTGACTATCTCCACGCCTCGCCCCTGGCTCACGTCCTACGCCGAGGGGGTACCGGATGAGATCGCGCTGCCCGAGGGTTCGCTCTACGATCTCGTCGCGGCATCCGTCGCCGAGTTCGGTGACAGCGTCGCGCTCGAGTTCTTCGGTCGCGAGACCACCTACACGCAGCTCGGCGAGCAGATCGACCGCGCGGCCGAGGGCCTGCGGCTGCTCGGCGTGCAGAAGGGCGACCCGGTCGCGATCGTGCTGCCGAACTGCCCGCAGCACATCGTCGCCTTCTACGCGGTGCTGAGGCTCGGTGCGATCGTCATCGAGCACAATCCGCTCTACACCCCGCGCGAACTGCGCCACCAGTTCGAGGATCACGGCGCGAAGCTCGCGATCGCCTGGGACAAGACCGTGGAGACCATCCAGGCCTTCCCCGAGGATGTCGCGGTCGACACGATCATCTCGATCGACCTGACCCGCGCGATGCCGTTCGCCACGAGGTTCCTGCTGCGGCTGCCGATCGCGAAGGCGCGGGAGTCCCGTGCCGCCCTCACCACGAGGGTGCGCGGCACCATCCCCTGGAAAGAACTGCTTCAGGCCGAGCCCATCAAGCCGGAGATCTTCAGGCCGCACGCCGACGATGTCGCCATCATCCAGTACACGAGCGGCACGACCGGTTTCCCCAAGGGCGCGACCCTCAGCCACCTCAACCTCACCACGAACGCGGCCCAGGCGCGGGCGTGGGTGCCGACGGTCAAGCGCGGCAAGGGCTGCGTGGTCTACGCCGTGCTGCCGATGTTCCATGCCTACGGGCTCACCCTGTGCCTGACCTTCGCGATGAGCATGGGCGCGCGGCTCGTGCTGTTCCCGAGGTTCGATCCGGACCTCGTGCTGCCCGTCGTCAAGAAGCGCCCCGCGACCTTCCTGCCCGCCGTGCCGCCGATCTACGAGCGGCTCACCACGGCGGCCGAGCAGCAGGGCGTCTCGCTCAAGGGGATCGAGATCGCCATCTCCGGGGCGATGCCGTTGTCTGCGTCGGTCGTCGAGCCCTGGGAGGCCCGCACCGGGGGAACCCTCGTGGAGGGCTACGGGCTCTCCGAGACCTCGCCCGTGCTCACGGCCAACCCCGTCGGGCCGACCCGCCGGGCCGGGACGGTCGGTCTCCCGCTGCCGAACACCGAGATCCGCGTGGTCGACCCTGAGCGACCGACGACAGATGTGAAGTCCGGCGCCGAGGGCGAGCTCATCGTCCGCGGTCCGCAGGTGTTCTCGGGGTACTGGAAGAAGCCCGCGGAGACCGCGGCGGTCTTCGTGGATGACCCGGCAGGCGGGGCCTCGTGGTTCCGCACCGGCGACATCGTCACGGTGGATGCCGACGGTTTCGTCCGCATCGTCGATCGCATCAAGGAACTCATCATCACGGGCGGGTTCAACGTGGCGCCGAGCGAGGTCGAGGAGGTGCTGCGCCGGCATCCCGACGTCGTCGACGCCGCGGTCGTGGGCCTGCCGAGCGAGCACAGCGGCGAGGACGTCGTCGCGGTGGTCGTGCTCGCCCCGGGCGCCGAGCTCGACGAGGAGGGCATCCGCGAGTTCGCACGCGGCACCCTCACCGGCTACAAGGTGCCCAAGCGCGTGGTCGCCGCGGATGAGCTGCCCAAGTCCCTCATCGGCAAGGTGCTGCGCCGCACGGTGCGCGACGGGCTGCTGGAGCCCTAGGAGTTCTCCAGCGGTGCGCTCGGCGCGCGCGCCCCGCCCGGGATCAGCCCGAGCGCGCGCACGAGCAGCTCCTCGCCGTCGAAGGCGATCGCGTAGCAGTTCCAGCCCATGCCGGCGGGGCTGAACAGTTCGAAACGCGACATGGCGGCGACCGAGCCCGGCGCGAGCACCGAGACGTACACGGCGCACGCCTGCTCGGCGGTGCGGTTGGCGGTGCCGATCGTCACGAGGATGCCCGGCAGCACCAGCGCGACGAGCCCGACCACGACGAGCAGGCGCATGAGCGTCATGAGGTGCGGGCTGCGCAACGGCTTGTCGCCGTGCGGCTCGTAGCCGGCCAGTTCCGGGTCCTCGAACTCCTCGTTCATCGCCCGGCCATTCTCGCACCGCCCGCCCTGCTTGCCCGCCAGCGCGGCGCGACTCACGGTGTGCCCCGCCCCCGGGACGCCCGAGCCCCGGCAAGATGCCGCAGCATCCCCTGAAACATTCGCACCGTGAAGGACATCGTCCTTCACTGTGCGAATGTTTCAGAGGCGGCCCGGGCAGCTGGGCGCTGGGCGGGCCGAAGGCGGCAGGTGGGTCGCGGGGCAGGCAGGTGGCGGCCGAACCCGAGGCGCGGGGTGGCGCCCCACCCGAGCCCTCAGT
>JBAQPI010000161.1:0-1977 GCA_049305635.1 Rhodoglobus sp.
ACGTAGTCGTCGGCGCCGGACTCGAGGCCCTTGACGACATCCGCGGTATCGCCCTTGGCGGTGAGCATGATGATGGGCACGCCGGAGAACTCGCGGATGCGCGCGCACACCTCGATGCCGTCCATGCCCGGCAGCATGAGGTCGAGCAGCACGAGGTCGGGCTTGGACTCGTGGAAGGCGTCGATCGCCTCGGCACCGTCCGCGCAGAACGAGGGGTCGAAGCCCTCCCCGCGCAGCACGATGCCGATCATCTCGGCGAGAGCGGTGTCATCGTCGACGACCAGGATTCGCGCGCTCACGTGTCCTCGCATCCCACTCGAAACCCGACGCCGTGAGGCGTGCCGGGCTTTCGCACAAGAGTAACCGAGTGTGGCAGCATGAGGGCGTCGGCCGCCGGCCGGACGAGGGAGGGCCAGTGACCGAGGGCACATCCTGGCAGCCGCCGGCGGGCGCCGCCCCGAGCCAGCCGGCAGCACCGTTCACGCCGGCCGGCTATGGGCCGGCGGCACCGGCCCCCGCCCCGGGCTGGACCCCGCCGCCGAAGCCCGGCCTCATCCCGCTGCGACCGATGACCCTCGGCACGCTGCTCGGCGCCGCGTTCCAGGTGCTGCGGCGCAACCCCAGGCCCACGTTCGGCTTCTCGCTGCTCGTCACCGGCGCGATCTACCTGGTCGCCTTCGGGGTCGTCGGACTGGTCTCCTTCTTCGCGATCAGCCGCACGCTCAACGCGACACAGGCGGATGCCGATGCGCTCGCCGCCGGCTCCGTCGCGATGATCCTGCTGTCGGCCCTGATCCCCATGGCGCTCGGCATCGTGGGCACCGCGATCCTGCAGGGCGTCATCTCGCTCGAGGTGGCCCGCGGCACGGTCGGGGAGAAGCTGCGTCTGCCCGGCCTGTGGGCGGCCGCCCGGGGACGCATCGGCGCGCTCATCGGCTGGTCGCTGCTGATCACGGGGGTCGTGGTCGGCGCGCTCGTGCTCGTCGCGGTCGTCATCGCCCTCATCGTCGCGCTCGGCGGCACCGCGGGCATCGTCATCGGGGTGCTCCTGGGCCTTCTGGCCGGCGGCGGGGCCGCGGTGCTGTTCGCGTGGCTGTCGACGAAGCTCGCCCTCGTGCCGAGCGCGCTCATGCTCGAGCGGCTGCCGCTGCGCGGCGCGATCGCGAGGTCGTGGTCGCTGACGCGCGGATACTTCTGGAAGACCTTCGGCATCCAGTTGCTCGTCGCGGTCATCGTGCAGACGGTCGCAGGCGTCATCTCGGCGCCGCTGCAGCTCATCCTGAGCCTGGGCAGCTTCCTCGTGAACCCGAACGGCGACAACACCGGCCTCGTCGTCGCCGGGATCGTCGTCTACGTGCTCACGATCGTGCTCACCATCGTGTTCGGCGCGATCTCGGCCGTCGTGATGTCGGCGACGCCCGCGCTCATCTACATCGACATCAGGATGCGCAAGGAGGGCCTCGACCTCGAGCTCACGCGCTTCGTCGAGGCCCGGCAGGCCGGTGACGCGAGCGTGCCCGACCCGTATCTCGTGAGGGCCGGCGCCGCGACGGCGGCCGCGACGGAGGGCTCGCCCTGGTCGTGACGATCGCCGGTGCGCCGTTCGATGTGCCCGTCGACCCGGAGCCGCCTGAGGCCACCGAGTGGCTCATCGAGGAACTCGCCAAGCCCGTCTACCAGGCCGCGCAGCCCACGCTCTTCGATCGCGTCGCCAAGGCCATCGGCGACTGGCTGAACTCGCTGCAGTTCGGCAGCGTCGAGGGGCCGCCCGCGTTCGGGCTCGGGCTCGTCGCCGTGCTCGTGGTCGCCGCCCTCGTGGTCGCCTTCCTGATCTTCGGGATGCCACGGCTGAACCGTCGCAGCGCCGTCACCGGGGCGCTCTTCGGCGACGACGACGATCGCACCGCGGCCCGCATCCGGCAGGACGCGGAGGCCGCAGCCCGGCGCGGGGACTTCGGCACGGCGATCGCCGAGACG
>JBAQPI010000162.1:0-8677 GCA_049305635.1 Rhodoglobus sp.
TCGCGGTGCTGTGGGGTTTTGTGTTCGCCGTCGTCTACGCGCTGCGATCCGATCTCTTCGGACAGACGGTGCGCAGGATGCCGCAGCCCGCCGCGGCCGCCGCCTCCTCGGCCGCCGCTGTCGCCGCGCCCCGCCCCGCTGTGACCACCTCGGAGCCGACGCCGCGCGCCACTCGCCTCGTCATCACCTCCGGTGCGAAGGAGGGGCTCGAGATCGACCTGCCCGAGGAGCAGCTCACGATCGGCCGCTCCAACGAGTCCGGACTCGTGATCCGCGACGACTACACCTCCACGCACCACGCGCGCCTGCTGCGCTGGCCGGAGGGCTGGGTCATCCAGGACCTCGACTCGACCAACGGCACCTTCCTCGACGGGGTGCGCGTGATCGTGCCGACGCAGGTGCCGCTCGGCGCGACGGTCAAGATCGGCACGACCAGCTTCGAGCTGCGGCGGTAAGGCATGACCCCGAGCGACAAGAGCGCGGCCGTCTCCCACGTCGGCAAGATCCGCAGCAACAACCAGGACAGCGGCTACGCGGGCCGTCACCTCTTCCTCGTCGCCGACGGCATGGGCGGCCACGCCGGCGGCGACGTCGCCTCGGCCCTCGCCGTCAAGCGCATCGTCGAGACCGACCGTGCCTACCCCTCAGCCGGTGACGCCGAGTTCGCGCTCCAGCAGGCGCTGCTCGCCGCCAACACCCTGCTCGCGGAGACCGTCTTCGAGCACGGCGAGCTCACGGGCATGGGCACGACCGTCAGCGGCATCCTGCGCGTCGCCGACAAGGTCGCGATCGCGCACATCGGGGACTCGCGCATCTACCTGTGCCGCGACGGCGAGCTCACCCAGGTCACCACCGACCACACCTTCGTGCAGCGCCTCGTCGACTCGGGCCGCATCACCGCCGAGGAGGCCGCGGTGCACCCCCGTCGCTCGGTGCTCATGCGGGTGCTCGGGGATGTCGACGCATCGCCGGAGATCGACACGACCATCCTCGACACCCGGCCGGGTGACCGCTGGCTGCTGTGCTCCGACGGCCTGTCGAGCTATGTCTCCGACGAGAAGATGCTCGGCGTGCTCACCACGATCCCGATCGCCCAGCACGCGGCCGAGCGGCTCATCAAGGAGAGCCTCGATGCCGGTGCCCCCGACAACGTCACGGTCGTGCTCGTCGACGTCGACGAGCGCGGGGACTCCTCGAGCAACCCGCCGGTGACGGTGGGCTCCGCCGCCGCTCCGCTGTCGTTCGAGCCGGACGCGCAGCGCCGCGGGATCCGCCTGCCGAGCCTGCTGCTGCATCCCCTCAAGGCCACCCAGACCGACGACAGCCACTTCGAGCCCGAGTCGGATGAGTACCTCGACGCCCTCATCGCGGAGGATCGCCGTCGCCTGCGGCGCCGCCGGATCTCGTGGCTCGCGTTCCTCGTCGTCGTGCTCGCCGCGGTCACTGCGGGACTCGTGCTCGGCTACCAGTACACCCAGCGGCAGTTCTTCGTCGGCGTCTCGGGCGACCGGGTCGCGATCTTCCAGGGCGTGCAGCAGGACATCGGCCCGATCACGCTCTCGCACGTCTACGAGACGACGACGATCGGCCTCGACGACCTGCCGATGTGGCGGCGGGAGAGCGTCGAGGCGACCATCAACGCGGACGACCTCGCCGATGCGCGCAGGATCGTGGAGATGCTCTCGGATGCCCGGGTCCCCTAGCGGGGTCGGCGCCCCGATCGACGCGGGGCCGCTCTCGACCTTCACCTCCACGATCCGGCTCAAACTGCGCGTGCCCGCGCGCTTGCGCAATCTCGAACTCGGGCTGCTGCTGTTCGCGATCGGCATCGACGTCGCCGCGATCGCGCTCGTGCAGCTCGGTGTTCTCGGCCGCACCGGGCTCACGGTCATCTCGCTGATGGGGCTGCTCGGCGTGCTGCTGCTGGGCATGCATGTCGTGCTGCGCATCACGGCGCCCCAGGCGGACCCCTTCATCCTGCCGATCATCACCGTGCTCAACGGCCTCGGCATCGCCATGATCTACCGGCTCGACCTTGCCGACGATCTGCACGGCTGGGACTCGGCGGGCATCCGCCAGATCGCCTGGACCGCGATGGCCGTCGTCATCGCGAGCGGCGTGCTGCTGGTCGTGCGCAACCACCGGGTGCTGCAGCGCTACCGCTACGTCGCGATGTTCACGGGCATCGTGCTGCTCGTGCTGCCGATGCTGCCGCTCATCGGCCTCACGATCAACGGCGCCAGGCTGTGGGTCGCGATCGGGCCGTTCCAGTTCCAGCCGGGCGAGCTCGCCAAGGTCGCGCTCGCGATCTTCTTCGCCGGCTACCTCGTGACGGCGCGCGACTCCCTCTCCATGGTTGGTCGCAGGCTCTTGTGGATGACGCTGCCCCGCGCCCGCGACCTCGGCCCGATCCTCGTGGTCTTCGCCGCCTCGATGCTCGTCCTCGTCTTCCAGCGGGATCTGGGCACCGCCCTGCTCTACTTCGGCCTGTTCCTCGTCATGCTCTACGTCGCCACCGGGCGATCGAGCTGGATCGTGCTCGGGCTCACCCTCTTCCTCGTCGGCGCCTTCGTCGCGAGCCGATTGCTCGGCTACGTCGGCGCGCGCGTGGATGCCTGGCTCGACCCCTTCACCCCCGCGAACTACGACGCCGAGGGCGGCAGCTACCAGCTCGTGCAGGGGCTCTTCGGCCTCGCCGACGGCGGGCTCATCGGCACCGGCCTCGGCCGCGGCAGCCCCGACATCACCCCGCTCGCGGAGAGCGACTACATCATCTCGGCACTCGGCGAGGAGCTCGGGCTCGTCGGGCTGTTCGCGATCCTCGCGCTGTACCTGCTGTTCGTCTCGCGGGGTTTCCGCATCGGCTTCGCCGGGCAAGATGACTTCGGGCGTCTCCTGGGCGTCGGTCTCGCCTTCGTCATCGCGCTCCAGGTCTTCGTCGTCATCGGGGGGGTCACGCGCGTCATCCCGCTCACCGGCCTCACGACCCCGTTCCTCGCAGCGGGCGGCTCCTCGCTCGTGGCCAACTGGATCATCGCGGCCTTGCTGCTGCGGCTCTCCGACACCGTGCGGCACCAGCCGCTGCTCGTGATCGGCGAGGAGTCCGAACCGAGGCTGGTGATCGGTGCATGAACAAGGAGCTCAAGCGTGTGAGCACGATCGTGCTCGTGATGTTCCTCTCGCTGTTCCTCTCCTCGAGCATCATCCAGGTGGTCGCGGCGGACTCGCTCAAGGCCGACGGCCGCAACGCGCGCACCCTCTACGCGAGCTATTCCGCCGAGCGCGGCCCGATCCTCGTCGACGGCCAGCCGATCGCCTACTCGGCCCCGGTCGACGACGAGTTCAAGTTCCAGCGCGTCTACCCGGCAGGCGCCATGTATTCGGCCATCACCGGGTACCTCACCCTCAACCAGGGCAACACCGGCATCGAGTCGGCCCTCAACCAGTACCTCACGGGCACATCGAACGACCAGTTCTTCGACCAGCTCAACGCGATCCTCACCGGCCAGAACCCGAAGGGTGCCGCGGTCGAGCTGACGATCGACCCCGTCGTGCAGCAGGCGGCCTGGGACGCGCTGGGCGGCTACGAGGGCGCGATCATCGCGATCCGGCCCAAGACCGGCGAGATCATCGCGATGGTCTCCAAGCCCACCTTCGACCCGAACGCGCTCGCCGTGCACGACACGGATGTCGTGATCGACACCTACGACGCCCTGCTGAACGACCCCCTCGATCCGCTCATCAACCGCACCCTCGACGGCGACCTCGACCCGCCCGGATCGACGTTCAAACTCGTCGTCGCGGCCGCGGCGCTCGAGAGCGGCGCCTACACGCCCGACAGCGCGTTCCCGAACCCGGTGTCGCTGACCCTGCCACAGACGGACTTCTCCATCTTCAACGCGGACCGGGGCACGTGCGGCCCCGGCGCGGAGGCCTCGATCGCGACGGCGATCCGGCTCTCCTGCAACATCCCCTTCGCCCAGCTCGGCCAGCAGCTCGGCAACCGGGCGATCCGCGAGCAGGCCGACAAGTTCGGCTTCAACGACTCGATCGACGTGCCGCTCTCCTCGCAGGCGAGCGTCTACCCGCGCGGACTGGATGAGCCGCAGACCATGCTCTCGGCGTTCGGGCAGTCCGACGTTCGCGCCTCCCCCCTGCAGCTGGCCATGGTCTCCATGGCGATCGCCAACAGCGGGGTCATTCTGAAACCGAACCTCGTGGAGAGCATCGTGACCTCAGACCTCACGACGATCGAGCAGTTCCAGCCGGTCGAGTACAGCCGTGCGATCAGCCAGCCGACCGCCGCGGCGCTGACCCAGATGATGGTCGCGAGCGTCGACAACGGCGCCGCCAGTGGTGCCACAATAGACGGGGTCACCGTGGCCGGGAAGACCGGTACGGCGGAGAACGGCGAGGACGAGCCCTACACTCTCTGGTTCACCGGATTCGCCCCGGCGGAGGACCCTGAAGTGGTCGTGGCAGTGGTGATCCAGAACGGCGGTGGACTCGGCCAGAGCGGAAGCTCGAACCGGATCCCCGCCCCAATCGGACGACAAGTACTCGAGGCGGTGCTGAGCAGATGAGGCCCACGAACGGGCTCACCTTCGGTGGCCGATACCAGCTGTCCAGCCGCGTCGCGATCGGCGGCATGGGCGAGGTCTGGCAGGCCACCGACCTCGTCATCGGGCGCACCGTCGCAATCAAGATCCTCAAGGACGAGTACCTCGGCGACCCCGGCTTCCTCGAGCGCTTCCGCGCCGAGGCGCGCCACGCGGCGCTCGTCAACCACGAGGGCATCGCCAACGTCTTCGACTACGGCGAGGAGGACGGCAGCGCCTACCTCGTGATGGAGCTCGTTCCGGGTGAGGCGCTCAGCGCGATCCTCGAGCGCGAGCGTGTGCTTCCGGCCGACAAGGTGCTCGACATCGTCGCGCAGACCGCGAGCGCCCTGCAGGCCGCGCACGCCGCCGGCCTCGTGCACCGCGACATCAAGCCCGGCAACCTGCTCATCACGCCCGAGGGCCGGGTCAAGATCACCGACTTCGGTATCGCGCGCATCGCAGACCAGGTGCCACTCACGGCGACCGGCCAGGTGATGGGCACGGTGCAGTACCTCTCTCCGGAGCAGGCGAGCGGGCATCCCGCATCCCCCTCCACCGACATCTACTCGCTCGGCATCGTCGCCTACGAGGCGCTCGCGGGCAAGCGGCCCTTCACGGGCGAGTCGCAGGTCGCGATCGCGATGGCGCAGATCAACGAGAAGGCGCCCGACCTGCCGGTCTCGGTCTCCGAGCCCGTGCGCAACCTCGTCGCGGCGTGCATCGCCAAGAACCCCGCGGACCGTCCGGCCTCCGCCGCCGCCCTCGCGCGTGCCGCACAGTCGCTGCGCCGGGGGGATGTCGCCGCAGCCGCAGCGGCGGTGCCCGGTGTGCTCGGCGGCGCGACCCTCGGGGCCCTCGCCCCCGCGAAGGAGCAGGCCACCACCCAGGCGACGCAGTTGCTCCCGTCGGCCGCCGGTGTCAACACCCCGCCGCTGCCGACCGAGACCCCGCGACGCAACCCGTGGACCTGGCCGCTCGTCGCCCTCGTCTCCCTGCTCGCGGTCGTGCTCATCGGCACGGTCATCGCGCTGCTCGCCAACCCCGGCGGCGGCGATGGCCCCGAGACCAGTTCGCCTCCACCTACGACGCCACACTCCCCGACGCCGACGCCGACGCCGACCTCGACGCTCGTGCCGCTCAACAAGGACGACATCATCGGACGCACGCAGGATGTCGTGCAGGCCTACCTCAGCAGCCTGGGGCTGCAGCTCGACGCGCAGGTCGGCACCGTCGCACCCTCCGAGGACCAGGTCGGCCTGGCCTACGCCGTCAACCCGACGGGCAACGTGCGCAAGGGCGAGGTCATCACCGTACGCTTCTACGACGCGATCCCGGTGCCGATCGCGACGAAGCCCTCGGCGATGACGGCGCCGGCCGGTCCGCACCTGGCCGGCGACGACGTCACCGTGAGCTGGGCGATCTACGCCGGATGCCCGGCGGGGCATCCGCTGAGCGGGTTCAGCATCATCGTCGCGGGAGGCGACGCCGCGGTCGCCGACGGCAATCCGACCAGACCCGCCGGCGCGACGAGCGTGGCGATCACGCTGAACTCGACCGCCGGGGAGCAGACCTCGATCAGCTACACCGCGATCTGCACCGATCTCGAGTCGGAGCCCTCCGACGCCATCGCCATCACAGGGAACTGACGAGTCCACGCTGACCCGAGGGTTACACTGACTGCAAGACTGTCCAGTGCACCAGGAGACTGCTTGTGATCGAGGGCGTGGCCCAGAGCGTGCGGCAGCTCGCCGGCCGCTATGACGTAGGCGAGTTGATCGGTCGCGGCGGCATGGCGGACGTCCACGTCGGCATGGACAACCGCCTGGGTCGCAAGGTCGCGATCAAGCTGCTCAAGCCGTCCCTCGCCTACGACCCCGCCTTCCGCACCCGCTTCCGCCGCGAGGCGCAGGACGCCGCGAAGATGGCGCATCCGACGATCGTGCGCATCTTCGACGCGGGCGAGGAGACCGTCCGCGAGGCGAACGGCATCGAGTCGGTCGTGCCGTTCATCGTCATGGAGTACGTCGACGGCCGGCTGCTCAAGGACGTCGTACAGGATGGCCCGCTCGAGCCCGCCGAGGCATGCCGCATCGTCGCCCAGGTGCTCACGGCGCTCGAATACTCGCACCGCGCCGGCGTCGTGCACCGCGACATCAAGCCCGGCAACATCATGATCACGACCTCCGGCCAGGTGAAGGTCATGGACTTCGGCATCGCCCGGGCGATCTCCGACTCCTCGGCGACGATCGCCGAGACCTCCGCGATCGTCGGCACCGCCTCCTACTTCTCGCCCGAGCAGGCTCGCGGCGAGTCCGTCGATGCGCGCACCGACCTCTACTCGACCGGCATCGTGCTGTTCGAACTGCTCACCGGGCGGGCGCCGTTCCGCGGCGACAACCCGGTCGCGGTCGCCTACCAGCACGTCAACCAGGAGGCCGTGCCGCCGAGCTCGCTCAACCCCGCCGTCTCGCCCGCGCTCGACGCCGTCGTGCTGCGCGCGCTCGCGAAGGACCGCTTCGAGCGCTACCAGTCCGCGAGCGAGTTCCGCCAGGACGTCGAGACCGCATCCTCCGGTGCGGTGCCGCAGCGTAAGGAGCTCGCCGTCAACGACGCGTTCAACGCGACGCTCTTCGGCGTCAACCCGAGCGCGGTCTCCGGCTCCGAGGCGACCCTGCGCCAGCTCACCGTCGACACCGACGAGCGCGTGCAGCGCACCCAGAGCCGGCCGCCCGTCGCCTGGATCTGGGCGGGCATCGCGAGCATGGTCGTCATCGTCGTCGCCGTCGTGTTCTGGACCTTCAGCCTCGCCCCGGCGCAACTGACCGAGCACGTCGCGATCGATGTGCCGGATGTCGTCGGCCAGACCTACGAGGACGGCTCGAAGCTCCTCGACGACCAGAATCTCGTCCCCCAGCGCTTCAACGAGGCAAGCGAGACCGCGCCGGAGGGCACGATTCTGCGCACCGACCCGGTGGCCGGCACGACCGTGTCGCCCGGCCAGGAGATCAAGGTCACCGTCTCCTCGGGTGAGCCGACCACCGACATCCCCGACGTCTCCCGCATGGGCGAGGCCGATGCGATCGCGGCGATCGAGGCGGCCGGCCTCAAGTACGGCACCTCGACCGCCGAGTACTCGATCGACCTGCCTGCCGGTACGGTCATCCGCTCCGATCCCGAGGCGGACGGGCTGGTCAAGGTACACGTCGGGGACACCGTCAACCTCATCGTCTCGAACGGGCTCATTCAGATCCCGGATGTCGCGGGCCAGCCCACCGGGCAGGCGAACACGACCCTCAGCGCCCTGCTGCTCACCGTTAAGGTGCAAGTCGACCAGAGCTGCTCCGGCGGGATCGTGGCGAGCCAGTCGATCGTGGGAGAGCAGCCTCAGCGCTCGACCATCACGATCCGGGTGTGCCCCTAGCCGAGCCTGACCAGCGGAGTCAGGCCCTTGGCGGTCTCCGCAGCCTCGGGCAGCCCCGCCATCGCGAGCCAGTTGCCGAGCATGCGGTACCCGCCCTCGGTGAGCACCGACTCCGGGTGGAACTGCACTCCGTGGATCGGCAGGTTCTCGTGCCGCAGACCCATGATGACGCCGCCCTGCGTGCGTGAGGTGACGATGAGATCCGCAGGCACGGTCGAGTCGACGACGGCGAGCGAGTGATACCGCGTGGCGGTGAACGGTTGCGGCACCCCCTCATAGAACGGGCTCTCGTCGTGGGTGATGAGGCTCGTCTTGCCGTGCATGAGTTCGTCGGCGTGCGTGACCGTCGCCCCCATCGCCTCCGCGATGGCCTGGTGACCCAGGCACACGCCGAGCAGGGGCTGCCCGGACTCGAGCACGGCCGTGACGATCGGGATGCTGACTCCCGCCTGCGCGGGCGTGCCCGGGCCCGGCGAGAGCAGCACGGCGTCGTAGTCGCGGATGACGGCGGCCGCGGCATCCGCGCCGAAGTCGTCATTGCGCACGACCTCGGTCTGCGCGCCGAGCTGCAGCAGGTAGCCGTTGAGCGTGTAGACGAAGCTGTCGTAGTTGTCCACGACGAGCACGCGGGTCATTCGCCGACCGTCGCTTCCGG
>JBAQPI010000163.1:0-1927 GCA_049305635.1 Rhodoglobus sp.
CTCGCAGAATGAAGGACAGTGTCCTTCATTCTGCGAGTCTGCGGGAGGGATGGCCATGGCGGGATCGGCCTGAGTCCGCGGGAGGGATCGGCCCGAAACTGCGCAGCTGGCGCGAATCCCGCGCGAGAATGTGGGGATGGATGCCCGGTACTCCCGCCAGCTCGCCCTCCCGGGCTTCGGCGCGGCCGGCCAGCAGCGCCTCGGCGCTGCCCGCGTGCTCGTCATCGGGGCGGGGGGACTCGGGTGCACCGTCATCCCGGCCCTCGCCGGCGCGGGCGTCGGCACGATCGGGGTCGTCGACGACGACCGGGTGGAGACCAGCAACCTGCACCGCCAGGCGATGCATCTCGGCCGGGTGGGTGAGGCGAAGGCGGATTCGGCCGCGGCGACGATCGAGGGATTCGGCGTGCGGGCCGTGCCGATCCGGGGGCGGCTGACCAGCGCGAACGCCCTCGCCCTGTTCGAAGGCTACGATCTCGTGATCGACGGCAGCGACAACTTCCCGACGCGATACCTCGCAAGCGACGCGGCCGAGCTCACGGGCATCCCGGTCGTCTGGGGCGCGGTCTCGCAATACGGCGGCCAGGCCGGCGTCGGCTGGGCGGGCACGGGCTACCGCGACCTGTTCCCGGTGGCGCCGCCCCCGGGCTCCGTGCCGAGCTGCGAGGTGGGCGGGGTGCTGGCGACGACCGTCGCGGTGATCGGGGCGATCATGGCCACGGAGGCGATCAAGCTCCTCACCGGCGTCGGCGAGCCGCTGATCGGACGGGTCACGACCTACGACGCGCTCAGCGGGGCGTTCCGGGAGGTCCCCTACGCGCGCGACCCCGAGGCGCAGCCGGTGACCGGGCTCATCGACTACGAGCTGTTCTGCGGGGTCGGGGCCACCATCAGCCCGACCGAACTCGCCGCTCGCACCGACGACTATCTCCTGCTCGACGTGCGCGAGCCGTGGGAGGCGGCGATCGCGAGCCTGCCCGGCTCCGTGCTCATCCCGCTCGGCTCGCTCGACGCGGCGAGGCTCGACCAGGCCGGGATCGACGCCGCGCGACCGGTCGTCGTCTACTGCCACCACGGCATCCGCTCCGCGACCGCGCGCGACCTGCTCGCCGAACACGGCATCCCCGCCACGAGTCTCGCGGGTGGCATCGACGCCTGGGCGCGCGACATCGACCCGAGCCTGGCGAGGTACTGATGTCGTGGACCGTCGATGAGCACGCCGCCCACATCGCCGCGCACGTCGCGCTGCGCTGGCAGCCGCAGACGGTGCCGCTCGACGAGGCGCTCGGCCGCGTGACCGCGGGCACCGTGCTCAACCCCGTCGACCTGCCGCTGTTCCGCAACTCCCAGATGGACGGCTTCGCCGTGCGGGCCGTGGATGTCACCGCGACCCCCACCACGCTCCCGATCACGGGTCACAGCCCCGCCGGCGCCGCCGAGCCCGCGCCCCTTGCCCCCGGCACCGCGATCCGCATCATGACGGGTGCGCTCGTGCCGGAGGGCGCCGACGCGATCGTCCCCGTCGAGGACACCAGCACCCGCGGGGACGAGGTCACGATCGCGCGCGGCCGCGCCGCGGGCGAGTTCGTGCGCGAACGCGGCAGCGACCTTTTCGCGGGTTCCGAACTGCTGCCCGCCGACCTGCGCCTCGAGTCACGCCATCTCGGCGCCCTCGCCGCCGCCGGCATCACGCGAGTCGAGGTGCGCGGCCGGGTGCGGATCGCGATCATCACGACCGGCACCGAGATCGTGCCGCCAGGCACCGAGCCACTGCCGGGCCAGGTCTTCGACTCCAACGCGACCGCCCTGACCGCGGCGATCCGTGCCGCGGGCGCCGTGCCGGTGCACCGTGCGCAGGTCGCCGACGACCCCGCGCTCATGCTCGCCGCCCTCGACGGCGCGACGAGCGCCGACCTCATCGTCACCT
>JBAQPI010000164.1:0-2012 GCA_049305635.1 Rhodoglobus sp.
GGCGAGGGCAACCGGCCGGCCGACGAGCTGCTCGTCGAGGCGCTCGGCGCCACCGGGCGGTTCGCGACGATCGACGCCCGGATCGGCCGCTCCGCGGAACGGCTCGCCGAGACGCTCGCGCTCCTGCACTCGAGCGACGGCTCGATCGAGGAACTGCTGTGGCTCGCCTGGGAGCGCAGCGGCCTCGCGCGCGGCTGGTACGAGCAGGCGATCGGCGGCGGGCTCACCGCCGTCGACGCCAACCGCGACCTCGACGGCGTGCTCGCGCTGTTCACGGCGGCCAAGCGTTACGCGGAGCGCTGGCCGGGCACCCCGCCGACCGCGTTCCTGGCGAACGTGCTCGACGCCGAGGTCGCCGAGGACACCCTGTCGCCGCAGTCGGCCGAGGAGTCCGTGCTCGTGACGACGCCCTCCGGCGCGGTCGGGCTCGAGGTCGACACCGTCGTGGTCACGGGACTGCAGGACGGGGCGTGGCCCAACCTGCGCCTGCGCGGCTCGCTGCTGCACCCGCAGGAGCTCGTGCGGGCGGTCACGGGCGTCGAGTCGTCCGTCGTCGACGAGCGCCGACAGGTGCTCGGCGACGAGCTGCGGATGCTGGCGCTCGCGAGTTCCCGGGCGCGCCGCCGCGTCGTGCTCGCCGCCGTCGCCAACGACGACGAACCGGCGAGCCCCTTCCTCGGCCTGCTGCCGGTCGGGACACCCGTGATCGAGTCCGCGCGGCTCGTGCCGATGACGCTGCGCGGGATGACGGGGGAGCTGCGGCGCCGGCTCGTGGATGCCCGGGGCCCGCGCGCGGCGGAGGCGGCGGCATCCCTCGCCCTGCTCGCCGCGGAGGGGCTGCCCGGCGCCGACCCCGCGGACTGGCACGGACTGCTGCCGATCTCCTCGACGGCGCCGCTCTACGAGGACGAGCCCGTGCCGGTCTCGCCCTCGGCGATCGAGAAGCTGCTGGACAGCCCGCTGGACTGGTTTCTCGAGCGCACCGCGGGCTCCGAGTCCGGGGTGATCGCGAACGTCGGCACGATCGTGCACTGGGCGATGGAGACCGCCGAGGATCAGAGCGCCGAGGGGCTGTGGGCCGCGGTCGAGCAGCGCTGGAGCGAACTGCTGTTCGAGGCGCCGTGGCTGGCCGAACGGCAGCGGCGCATCGCCCGGGGCTTCACGGACGCCCTCGCCGAGTACCTCGCCGACTTCGCGCGCGCCGGCAAGTCCCTCGTCGGCGCCGAGAGCCGGTTCACGCTCGAGGTGGATCGCGCACTGCTGAGCGGCTCGATCGACCGGGTCGAGCGCGCCGCAGACGGCTCCGTCGTCATCGTCGACCTCAAGACGGGCACCCCGACCACGAAGCAGACCGAGATCGACGAGCATCCGCAGCTCGGCGCCTACCAGCTCGCCTACGCCGAGGGCATCCTCGACGAGGCGCTCGCCGAGCACGGCGAGCACGTCGCGGGCGGGGCGAAGCTCCTGTTCGTCAAGGAGGGGCTGCGCGAGCGCAAGTACCGGGAGGGCGTGCAGGCGGCGCTCGACGCCGAAGGTCTCGAGGCGTTCCGGGAGCGCGTGCGCGCGGCGTCCGCCCTCATCGCCGCCGCCGAGTTCGAGGGCGAGCTCGAGCTGCCGATGTTCGGTCGCGGCGACCCCTCGCGGTTGCGGCTGCACCGGGTGCGGGCGGTGTCGAGTGATTAGTGCATTCGAGATCGCGGATGCGCTCGGCCGCCCGCGACCCACCGAGGAGCAGCGCGCCGTCATCGAGGCGCCCCTCGAACCCGCGCTCGTCGTCGCGGGCGCGGGCAGCGGCAAGACCGAGACGATGGCCGGGCGGGTGCTCTGGCTGCTCGCGAACCGCGCGGTGAGCCCGGCCGAGATCCTCGGCCTCACCTTCACGCGCAAGGCGGCGGGGGAGCTGCAGGCGCGCATCCGGGATCGCATCGGCGAGCTCGCGGCCGCCGGGCTCCTGGGCGAGGACTACGACCCCTTCGAGGCGCCGACCATCGCCACCTACAACTCCTATGCCA
>JBAQPI010000165.1:0-1626 GCA_049305635.1 Rhodoglobus sp.
CCCGCCAACGTGGGCCCGGTGGGGCTCGAACCCACGACCCGCGGATTAAAAGTCCGATGCTCTGCCAACTGAGCTACAGGCCCTACGGCCATCAAGCGTACCGTTGAGACGATGGCCGACGACTTCCACAAACCCACCAAGTACTCCGGCGACTGGTTCGACGGGGTCGAGGCCGGAGAGGATCCGGCGACGGTCCTGCGGGTCGCGCACGACACCGCGCACGCGCTCGTGGATCGCGCCCGCGAGACCGACGACCCC
This sequence comes from Rhodoglobus sp., assembly GCA_049305635.1. Lineage (GTDB taxonomy): Bacteria > Actinomycetota > Actinomycetes > Actinomycetales > Microbacteriaceae > Rhodoglobus. Next base: position 259 of record JBAQPI010000165.1, read on the forward strand.
GAGGTGCTCGAGCGCATCGTGGCCTTCACCGACGCCAACGGCATCGACGCGATCGCCGAGCTGTGGGCGCGCTCGAGCCCGCACAGCCTGGCCGGCGCGCTGTGGCGCATCTACCTGCTGCGCCTGGTGATCCGGCAGGATGCCGCCGGCACGAGCCTGCTCTTCCAGCGCGGCACCGAGACCCTCGCCACGATCGACGCCGCAGTGGCGGGCGCGCCGGAGCCGACCGGCCCCGAGGAGCTCACCGGCCTCGCCGACCAGATCCTGCGCGGGCTGTTCCGTGGCGACTTCGCGATCGCGCTCGAACGCGCGGCGGCGTTCAGCCGGATCCTGAGTGCGGGGGCGTCGAGCCTTGCGGATGACGCGGACCCCGTGCATCCCGACCGCGCCACCGAACTGACCACTCGCGCCGACCGCCTCGCGCTCACCGCCGAGGAGTTCACGGCCTGCGCGCGCCTGCACCGCACCGGCAGCCTGGACTGAGCGATCGCCGAGGCGGGTAAAATGGTGCAGCCGGGCCGCAGTAACCCCGGGCTCCACTAATAGCCGCTTCGAGCGGCCTTGCGCCGAGAGGCGTTCTGCGGCCCGGCATTCGCATGCGGCTCGTTTTCACCACCGACGCGGGGGAGACTGGAGGCGTGACCGCGCCACCCACGACCTACACCGTCCACGCCCGCAGCGACGCCGGTCGCCGCGCATCCATCAGCGCCGCGCAACGGGAGATACCGCTGGACGCGGCATGGGATGCCGCGTCGCCCTCCGGCGACCCGGGCCCGGCCGATCTGCTGCTCTCGGCGCTCGCGGCCTGCCTGCTCAAGGGCTTGGAGCGCGCACGCGCCATGATGCCGTTCGCCTATGAATCGGCCGAGATCATCGTGACCGGACGCCGCCAGGATGCACCGCCGAAGTTCGTCGAACTCGAGTACGACATCCGACTGGTCACGGGCGAAAGCGAACACCGCATCGAACTGCTGCACCGCAACCTGCGCCAGTTCGGCACCATCACCAACACCCTCGCGGCCGCGTGCGACGTGCACGGCGTCGTGCGGGTCGCGGGCGGTGAGCCCCCGCTGCCCGCCGGGGTATCGTAGAAGGCACACGCGATCAGGGAGCACCGATGACCACGAGGTGGGCGAGATTCGTCCGCGGCTGGGTCACGGCCGGGTTCGCGGTCTTCGTCGCAGCCTTCGCCCACGTCGCCGCCGGCGGCCATGCCCCGGATTGGCTCGCCGTCGCGGTCTCGCTCGCGTTCGCCGGCATCCTGTGCGTGCCGTTGGCCGGCAAGACGCTCTCGCTCACCCGGCTCACGATCTCGGTCGCGGGCGCCCAGGCGGTCTTCCACACGCTCTTCGCGCTGAGCGGCGGACA
>JBAQPI010000166.1:0-2059 GCA_049305635.1 Rhodoglobus sp.
GCGAAGATGCCGCGCACGCCCGGCTTGAGCTCGTTGGCGCGCCACGCCTGGTTGAAGAAGGTGAGCGTCAGCATGCCCTTGCCGTCGCCGATGACCACCTCGAGGATCGAGCCGCGCTTGGCCCGCATCGAGCGATTGCGCACCTCGAGCACCTCGGCGACGATCGTGACGTTCTCATCGAGCGGCAGCTGCGTGAGCGAGGTGAGCTCGCCGCGGCGGGCGTAGCGGCGCGGGTAGTGCGCGAGCAGGTCCCCGACGGTGGCCAGTCCCAGCGCGCGCGCGAACGCGGCCGCCGTGCGGTCGCCGAGCACCGCGGCCAGCTTCTGGTCGAGAGGGGATGCCACGGGACAACGGTACCTTTGGCGCATGACGCGCATCATCGCCGGGTTCGCCGGGTCGCTCACGATCGCGGTGCCCGGCTCCGGCACGAGACCCACCAGCGACCGGGTGCGCGAGGCCATCTTCTCCGCCCTCGAGGCGCGCGATGCGATCGCCGGGATGCACGTGCTCGACCTCTACGCCGGCTCCGGCGCGCTCGGGCTGGAGGCCGCCTCGCGAGGGGCCGCCTCGGTGATGCTCGTGGACCGCGTCATCCGCACCGCGAAGGCGAACGCGGCGCGCATCCTCGCGCAGGCTCCTGCGGGGGCCGACCTGCGCATCCGGTCCGCCGGACAGCCGGTGCAGTCGTTCCTGGACGCTGCGGTCGGGGCGTGGGACCTGGTCTTCCTCGACCCGCCGTACGAGCTGGGGGAGACCGAGCTCGGGCACAACCTCGCGGCCCTCGTGCCGCACCTCGGCCCGGATGCCGTGGTCGTGCTCGAGCGCGGCTCGCGGTCGCCCGAACCGGACTGGCCGCAGGGCCTGGTGCCGGAGCGGTGCAAGGCCTATGGCGACACGGTGATCCACTGGGCGGTGCGGGCGTGAGCGACGACGAAAACGCCTCCCGGCGTCCGAGCTGGATCTTCCTGGCCCTGCTCGCGCTCACCCTCGGCAGCGGGTGGGCGCTGGCCGCCGAGGTGGGGCCGCCGCCGGTCATGGCGTTCCTGTTCGTCACCGCCGCCTGGGTGGTCTCGCTGTGCCTGCACGAGTTCGCGCACGCGCTCATCGCCTACCGCTTCGGCGACGAGTCGGTGCTCTACCGCGGGTACCTCACGCTCGACCCGCTGCGCTACACGCACGTCGTGTACAGCATCGTGCTGCCGATCGTCTTCGTGCTGCTCGGCGGGATCGGGCTGCCCGGCGGTGCGGTGTTCATCGACCGCAGCGCCCTGCGCAGCCGTTTCGCACACGCCGCGGTCTCGGCCGCGGGACCGCTCACGAACGCCTCCCTCGCGGTCGTGCTCGCACTCGCGCTCGCGTTCGACCCCGGCGGCTACTCGGCGTTCTGGGCGGCGCTCGCCTACCTGCTCTTCCTGCAGGTCACCGCGACCGTGCTCAACCTGCTACCCGTGCCGGGCCTCGACGGGTACGGGATCGTGGAACCCTACCTGCCGCGCCGCATCACGACCGCGGCGGCGCGGTTCGCGCCATACGCGTTCATCGCGCTGTTCGTGCTGCTGTGGATCCCGGCCGTCAACGCGGCCTTCTTCGACGCGATCTTCGGCCTGCTGCGGCTGCTCGGGGTGCCGCCGCTGCTCGTCGGGCAGGGCGACGCGCTGTACCGGTTCTGGTTGCGCTGAGGGCCGCGCCGCCCGCGCCCCTTTCGCGGTTCAGGAGTGTGTCCTCGACACGCCGCGCTGCCCGCCCGGCACGCCGGCGTTCCCGCCGAATCTCCTGAACCGTGCAAGGACGCGCAGAGGGAGAGGCACACGGGCGCAGCGGCACTCAGCCCGCGACGCCGTCCCAGCCCGCGTAGGGGTCCCAGCCGCCGAGCTCCACGAAGCGTTCGCCGCGCACCAGCAGCCCCTCCCCCTCGACCACGCGCCCGATCGGGCGGAACCCGCCCGGCAGCACCGCAACGGGCAGCGCGGTCCCGAGCGGCACGGCCCCGGGCAGCGTCACCGCGGCCGGGAAGGTCGCGGGCAGCGCGGTCCCGGCCGGGAAGGTCGCGAGCAGGGAG
>JBAQPI010000167.1:0-8263 GCA_049305635.1 Rhodoglobus sp.
TGACCAGCCTGGCGATCGTCTGCGCGCTCACCGAGCCAGAGACCTTGGCGATGTAGGTCTTGGCGACGCCGAAGGAGGGGTGGGCGAGCACATGGGCGAGCTCGCCGTCGTTGGTCAGCAGCAGCAGTCCGGAGGTGTTCGCGTCGAGCCGGCCCACGTTGAACAGCCGCTCCGCATAGTCGTTCGTGAACCCGCGCAGGTCGGGGCGGCCGCTCTCGTCCGCCATCGAGCTGACCACTCCGACGGGCTTGTTGAGCATGATGTAGCGCCGGGTGGGGTCGAGCTGGATCGCGGTGCCGTCGACCGTGACCCGGTCGCTCGGCAGCACGCGGCGTCCCGGTTCGCGCACCACGGCGCCGTTGACGCTCACGCGGCCCTGGGCGATGAGATCCTCCGAGGCGCGGCGCGAGGCGACGCCCGCGGCGGCCATCACCTTCTGGAGGCGCTCCCCCTCGCCACTAGCGTCGTTCATCGAACCCGGCCGAGCCGTCCTCGAGCAGCGGCGAGACCCGGGGCAGTTCATCGATCGAGTTGATGCCGAGCTGCACGAGCATGAGGTCGGTCGTCTCGTAGTGGATCGCGCCCGTCTCGGGGTCGGTGAAGGCCTCCGTGATGAGGCCGCGGCCGAGCAGGGTGCGCACGACGGAGTCCACGTTGACGGCGCGGATCGAGGCGATCGCGCCGCGACTGATCGGCTGCTTGTAGGCGATCACGGCGAGCGTCTCCAGCGCGGCCTGGCTCAGCCGGCTCGGGCTCTGGGTGAGCACGAAGTCGCGCACCAGGTCGTCGTGCTCGGGCCGCACGTAGATGCGCCAGCCGCCGCCGACCTCGCGCAGCTCGAAACCGCGCCGGGGGCCGCCGGACTCGCCGTCGTAGTCGGCGACCAGCCGCTCGATGGTCTGCCGCACGGCCGGCACCGGCGCGCCGAGGGCGGTGGCGAGCGAGACCAGGGTCTGCGGCTCGTCGACGACCATGAGGATCGCCTCGAGAGCCCGCTCCAGATCGGTGATCCTGGGCGCGGGCGCCTGCTCCAGGTCAGTTTCCATAGTCGGCTCCGAGGTTGGCGAGGCTGTCATCCGACCAGTGCTCGGCCGACCAGTGGATGGTCAGCTCGCCGAGCGGCTCGAGCTGCTCGAATCCGATGAACGCTCCACGGTACAGCTCCAGCACCGCGAGGAAGCGCGCGACGATGACGCCCTTCTGGTCGGCGCCGGCGATGAGCTGCCGGAAGGTCATCGGTTCGCCCCGGCGCAGCAGCGCGACCACGTACGCGGCCTGCTCCCGGATGCTCACCAGCGGCGCGTGCAGGTGGTCGAGCCCGACGGCGGGGATCTCGCGCGGCGCGAGGGCGAGCGCCGCGAGCGCCGCGAAGTCCTCGAGCGTGAGGGTCCAGACCAGTTCTGGGGTCCGGGTGCGGTACTGCTCCTCGAGCCGCACGGAGCGCACGTGCCGGGTGGACTCGGTCTCGATGCGGCCCGCGAACCACTGCGCCACCTCCTTGAAGGCGCGATACTGCAGCAGCCTCGCGAACAGCAGGTCGCGCGCCTCGAGCAGGGCGACATCCTCGGCGTCGACGAGCTCGCCCTGCGGCAGCAGGCCCGCGACCTTCAGGTCGAGCAGGGTCGCCGCGACCACGAGGAACTCGCTGGCCTGCTCGAGCTCCTCATCGGTGTCGAGGCCGCGCAGGTAGGAGATGAACTCGTCGGTGATGCTCGAGAGCGAGACCTCGGTGATGTCGAGCTCGTGCTTGGCGATGAGGCTGAGCAGCAGATCGAACGGCCCGTTGAAATTGGACAGCGACACCGAGAAGCCGGCGACCTCGCGCTCGAGTTCGCCGGCTCCCTCCAGCTGCGTGTCGCTAGGCGACGGCGCCACGGGCGATCAGTTCTCTGGCCAGCTGACGGTAGGACTCGGAGGCGGAGTGCTCGGGGGCGAAACTGGTGATCGGGGCGCCGGCGACGCTCGCATCCGGGAACTTCACCGTGCGGCCGATCACCGTCTGCAGCACGTCGTCCCCGAAGGTCTCGACGACGCGGTCGAGCACCTCGCGGGAGTGCAGCAGCCGCGGGTCGAACATGGTCGCGAGGATGCCGTCGAGCTGGATCGCGGGGTTCAGCCGGTCCTTGACCTTCTCGATCGTCTCCACGAGCAGCGCGACGCCGCGCAGGGCGAAGAACTCGCACTCCAGCGGGATCAGCACGCCGTGCGCCGCCGTGAGCGCGTTGACGGTGAGCAGCCCGAGGGAGGGCTGGCAGTCGATGAGCACCACGTCGTACTGGTCGCTGACCTTGCGCAGCACGCGGGCGAGGATCGTCTCGCGCGCCACCTCGTTGACCAGATGCACCTCCGCCGCCGAAAGGTCGATGTTGGCGGGGATGACGTGCAGGCCCGGCGTGGCCGTGTGCACGATAGCCTCGGCCGGGTTCGCGACCGTGCCCAGCAGCAGGTCGTAGATCGTCGGCACGTCGTGGGTGGGCACCCCGAGCCCCGCCGAGAGCGCGCCCTGCGGGTCGAAGTCGACGGCGAGCACGCGCCGGCCGACCTCGGCGAGGGCGGCACCGAGGTTGATGGTGCTCGTGGTCTTGCCGACCCCGCCCTTCTGGTTGCACAGGGCGATCACGCGGGCCGGGCCGTGGCCGCGCAACGGCTTCGGTTCGGGGAACACGGTCAGGGGACGACCGGTCGGTCCCATCGGGGCGACCGGGCCGCCAGAGGTCGCCTCGAGGCCCGGCAGCACCGCCGAGTCGTCGTGGTGGGCCGTCATGGTTCGAGTGTACGTCGGCCCCCGGCGGGTTCCCGGGCGGTACACGCGGGGGGTGCACCGGGTCGTCTCAGCCTCTGGTTGAGGGTTACCTGGCCCGCGGGTGGGCCACCTGGTACATGTCTCGCAGCGTGTCCGCCGTCACGAGCGTGTAGATCTGCGTCGTCGCGACCGAGGAGTGGCCGAGCAGTTCCTGCACGACGCGCACGTCGGCGCCGCCCGCGAGCAGGTGGGTGGCGAAGGAGTGCCGGAAGGTGTGCGGCGAGATGTCGATGCCGAGCTTGGCGCGCTCCGCCGCCGCACGGATGATCAGCCAGGCGTTCTGCCGCGACAGCCGGTGCCCGCGTGCGCCGAGAAAGAGCGCCGGGGTGGCCAGGCCGCGCTGCGAGAGCACGGGCCTGGCACGCACCAGGTAGGCGGCGATCGCGGCCTGTGCGAAACTGCCGACCGGCACGATGCGCTGCTTGCCGCCCTTGCCGAACAGGCGCACGACATCCGCCTGAATCATGTCGTCGACGTTGAGCCCGACCGCCTCCGAGATGCGCGCGCCGGTCGCGTACAGCAGTTCGAGCAGGGCCTTGTCGCGCAGCGCGACGATGTCGTCCCCGTCGGTCGCCGCGAGCACCGCGGCCATCTGTTCGATCGAGATCGCCTTGGGCAGGCGCATGGCGAGCTTGGGCGGTTTGGCCTCGGCCGCGACATCCACCGTGACGATGCCCTCCTCGGCGAGAAAGCGGTGCAGCCCGCGCACCGAGGAGAGCATGCGGGCCACGGATGACGCGGCGAGTGGCACCTCGCGGGTGCGCAGCTCCCCCGCGAACCCCGTGACCTCCGCCGCCGTCACCTGCTCGGGAGCGGTGATCCCCCGCCGCGCGAGGGACTCGAGGTACGCGTCGAGGTCGCGACGGTAGGCGTGCAGGGTGTTCGCGGAGAGCCCGCGCTCGATCGCGACGTGCCGCAGGTACCTGTCGACCGCGACCGCGAGTTCCATCGCCCGGATCAGCTCCCCGGGCGCTGCAGGGGATGCCGCGGCCACGGCGAGTCCGCCGGGGCGAGGTTGCTCCACCCTCGGTTGCGGCCCGTCTGTGCCGTCATGGTCGCGATCGCGAGGATCGCATTCTGTATGCGACGATCGATGACCGCATCCACGACCTCCTCGATCGGCACCCAGCGGACCTCGATGCCTGCCTCCTCCTCGGTGCGCGCGTGCACCTCGGGCGCCGCGCTCACACCCCGGGCGAGGAACACCCGGATCGCCTCGTTACTGCCGCCCGCCGTCGTCGTGAACTCGCACAGCAGGTGCCAGGTCTCGGCCACGAGGTCGGCCTCCTCGGCGAGCTCGCGCTGGGCGGCAAGCACGGGCGATTCCCCCGCCACATCGAGCAGTCCCGCGGGCAGCTCCCACTCGCGCATCCGGATCGGATGCCGGTACTGCTTGATCAGGAGCATCCGGTCACGCTCGTCCAGGGCGACGATCGCGACCGCGCCCGTGTGGGCCATGTACTCGCGGCTGATCTCGCCGCCGTCGAGCAGGAACCGTTCCTTGCGGATGTCCCAGACGTTGCCGTGGTACACCACCTCGGCGGAGAGCACCTCGGGCTCGGCCGGGTCGTCTTGGAGGGGCTCAGGCATTCAGGGGCTCAGGCATCCGCGGTCTCGGGAACCTCGAACAGCCGGCTCGCCTGCTGGCGCTCGAGCGCCGCCGCGACCAGGCCGCGGAACAGCGGGTGGGCGCGGTTCGGGCGCGAACGCAGCTCGGGGTGGGCTTGGGTGCCGACGTAGAACGGGTGCACGTCCCGGGGCAGCTCGACGAACTCGACGAGGGTGCGGTCGGGCGAGATGCCGGAGAACACCAGCCCGGCATCCGCGATCTGCTCCCGGTAGGCGTTGTTGACCTCGTAGCGGTGGCGGTGGCGCTCGGCGATGCGCTCGGCGCCGTAGAGCTCGGCGACGAGCGAACCGGGCTCGAGCGCGGCCTCGTAGAGGCCCAGCCGCATGGTGCCGCCGAGGTCGCCGTGGTCGATGATGTCCACCTGCTCGGCCATGGTCGCGATCACCGGGTACTCGGTCTCCGGGTCGAATTCGCTGGATGACGCGCCCGCGAGCCCCACGACGTCGCGCGCGTACTCGATCACCATGCACTGCAGGCCGAGGCACAGGCCGAGGGCCGGAATGCCGTTCTCGCGCGCGAACCTCAGCGCGCCGAGTTTGCCCTCGATGCCGCGTACCCCGAAGCCGCCGGGCACGACGATGCCCTCAAGGTCCGCGAGCATGCGGGCGGCGCCCTCGTGCGTCTCGCACTCGTCGGAGGCGACCCAGCGGATGTTGACCTTGGCGTGGTTGGCGAAGCCGCCGGCCTTGAGCGCCTCGGTGACCGAGAGGTAGGCGTCCGGCAGGTCGATGTACTTGCCGACCAGCCCGATCGTGACCTCGTGGGTGGGGTCGTGCACGGTTCTCAGCAGTTCGCGCCAGCCGTCCCAGTTCACCTCGCCGGCGGGCAGGCCGAGCTGCTCGATGATGTACGTGTCCAGGCCCTGGTCGTGCAGCATGGTCGGGATGTCGTAGATGCTCGGCACGTCGACGGCGTTGACGACGGCCGCCTCATCCACGTCGCACATGAGCGCGATCTTGCGCTTGTTCGACTCCGAGACGGGACGGTCGCTGCGCAGCACGAGCGCGTCCGGCTGGATGCCGATCGAGCGCAGCGCCGCCACGGAGTGCTGAGTGGGCTTGGTCTTCTGCTCCCCGGAGGCGTTCATGTACGGCACGAGCGAGACGTGCACGAAGAACACGTTCTTGCGTCCCAGCTCGTGGCGCACCTGGCGCGCCGACTCGATGAAGGGCTGGCTCTCGATGTCGCCGACCGTGCCGCCGATCTCGGTGATGATCACATCGGGGGCGGGCTCGCCGTCCGGTCCCGGCTTGGCCTGCAGCCGCATCCGGCGCTTGATCTCGTCGGTGATGTGCGGGATCACCTGCACGGTGTCGCCGAGGTACTCGCCGCGGCGCTCCTTGGCGATCACGTGCGAGTAGATCTGACCGGTGGTCACGTTGGCGGCCTGGTCGAGGTTGATGTCGAGGAAGCGCTCGTAGTGGCCGATGTCGAGGTCGGTCTCGGCGCCGTCGTCGGTGACGAAGACCTCGCCGTGCTGGAACGGGTTCATCGTGCCCGGGTCGACGTTGAGGTACGGGTCGAGCTTCTGCATGACGACCCGCAGCCCGCGCGCGGTGAGCAGGTTGCCGAGACTGGCGGCCGTGAGGCCCTTGCCGAGGGAGGACACCACCCCGCCGGTCACGAAGATATGCCGGGTAACGACCGAGTCAGATTTGTCCACCACGGGGTTTCATCCTATCCCGCGCCGCTGGGAGCGCGCCCCGACTCGCGGTGCGCCGGGCGCGAAACCCGCCGCGCGCGCCACAGGTGCACCTGAGTACGATTCAGGCATGAGAACGCACCCGTTCGTCGCGCTGCTCGTCGCCGTGCCGATGCTCACCGGCTGCAGCACGTCGAGCGTCGCCACGAGCACCACAAGGGGCACGCCGCCCGGCATCGACGCTTCGGAGAACCTGCTCAACGGTCTGCCGCTCGCGGTCTGGCTCGATGAGGATCGCGCCGCGCTCGCCGTCGTCACCTTCGGCTCGAGCTCGTGCCCACCCGTGCCGACCTCGATCAGCCGGCTGGATGACACGACCCTCTCCATCTCGTTCGTGCGCTCGCCCGACACCCCCTGCACCGCCGACCTCGCCGCGACCACCCACGAGTTCGAGACCCCGGAGGGCATCGCCGCCGACTCGCCCGTGACCGCGGAGCTCGGCTTCGAGAACGAGCAGCGCTACACGGTCGACGTGCAGGACCGGTAGCGCCCAGCGCGTGCGCTCGGCTCGCGTCACTCCGGGCCGGGAGCGAGCCGGGAGAGCACACCCTCCTCGAAGTCGATGGCCGCGAGCGAGTGGCCGTACCGCACCACCTGCCTCACGCCGACGTCGAGCGTCCAGATCGGGTCGACGCTATCGAGTCCGAAGGCGCTCACCGTCCTGGCCTGGGTCTCCTCATCGACGGTGACCACGTAGTAGGCGTTCTCGCCGAGGTAGTGGCTGTACCACTCGATGTGGTTCTCCAGCACCTGCTCGCCGGTCGCGGCGTCGAGCACGAGCACGGACCGCTTGTCCGGATCCTCCCGCTCATCTTCCGGAACGTAGCCGTCGAGCAGCACGTGACCGCCGACGAAGCCTACGACGGCGCCGAACGGCCCCGCCGCAGGCTTCTCCCACACGTCCTCGCCCGTGTCGAGATCGATGTAGCGAAGGTCGATGCTCGCGTCCGAGTCCTCCGCTCTGTCGAGGACGACCAGGTGATCGTCCGGCCAGCCCCACCGGTTCGCCGTGATCTCCTGCTCCCACAGCTCCTCGCCGTCGGAGTCGACGCGCATCAGGTGGAACTTGCCCTCACCCTGAACCGAGCGGATGATCGCCCCGCCGACCTCGCGGTAGATCGTCGTGTCGTCGAACGTGCCGGCCCAGTCCACCAGCGACCCGTCGGAGACGCGCCGCAGCACGGCTGAGCCGTCCTTCGCGCCCACGAGGAGCAGGTCGCCGACGACCGTCAACTGCTCGAGGCCCTCGTCGAGCGGGATGCTCCACACCGGCTCATCGAGGTCGGCCGGGTCGTGGCGGGTGAGGTTCCACGTGGGCGTCAACCTGTCAGGCGCCGCGACGACTATCGCGCCGTCCGCCCAGACGACCCGGTAGCCGCCCTCCTCGTCCGGAATCGGGTCCAGCCGCCACGACAACTCCTCGCCTGTTGCGTGGTCGACGGTGACCAGCATGAAGTCGGTCCAGTCTGGTCCGACGACAGACGGAGAGGTGCCCAGAAGGCCGATGTCGTCGGTGCCCTCGGCCCCCAGCAGCGTCCAGTCGAGAACCCTCGGGTCAGAATCGGGAGACTGTACCAGCAGACGGTGGAGCGAAGCCGACCACTCGGGCTCCCAATCCGACGTGTAGCCATTCAGGGACGGGAGGAACGGGGCGACGTCGTCGGGAGGCGTGATCTCCGGGGCCTCCTCGCCCTCGCGGACGACGACCGGAACGGTGTACTCCTCGGGCCAGAAGGACACCGGCAGCTCGTGCGAGGCGTCGTAGGCCTCCGCGTCGATCTTCGTCGTGACCACGAAGCCGCTGGCCACCCCCATGACGAGCGGTGTCACATCCGATCCCAGGTCGTCGTCGTAGTCGACCACCTCCTCGAGGACGGGCTTCCCCACGAGATCGGCGACGTGCCCCTCCGGGATAGGGGCTTCCCCGGGCTCGGGCTCGGGCCCCGAGCATCCGGCGAGAACGGTGGTGGCCGCGATCACGGCGAACAGCCGCATCGCGCGATTCCGGGACGGGCTGTTTGATCGCACGGGGTCTCCTCGGTGGTCGAAACGTCGCAAGGCTATCCGGCGCGAGGACCCCTCATCCGGGACCTTAGACCCAGGGTGCCGGGGAGGTCCGTCGCCGCTG
>JBAQPI010000168.1:0-2442 GCA_049305635.1 Rhodoglobus sp.
TTGCGCGGCAACTTCGACGACTGCCTGGAGATCGCGCGCGAGCTCGCCGACTCCTACCCCGTGCACCTCGTCAACTCCGTGAACAACGACCGCATCGAGGGCCAGAAGACGGCCGCCTTCGAGGTCGTCGAGGTGCTCGGCGATGCGCCGGACTTCCACATCGTGCCCGTCGGCAACGCCGGCAACTACACGGCGTACCACCGCGGCTACACCGAGGAGCTCGCCGTCGGCGCCACCACGCGTATGCCGCGCATGTTCGGCTTCCAGGCCTCGGGCAGCGCGCCCATCGTGCTCGGTCACGTCGTGAAGCACCCGGAGACGATCGCCTCCGCGATCCGCATCGGCAACCCGGCATCCTGGGAACTCGCGATCAAGGCCCGCGAGGACAGCGACGGCTACTTCGGCGCGATCGACGACGACAAGATCCTCGAAGCCCACCGCATCCTCTCCCGGGAGGTCGGCGTGTTCGTGGAGCCGGCATCCGCGATCAGCGTCGCTGGGCTGCTCGAGCGCGCCGAGGCGGGCGCGATCCCGCGCGACGCGACCGTGGTGCTCACCGTGACCGGCCACGGCCTTAAGGATCCGCAGTGGGCGCTGCGAACGGCCGACGGCTCAGACGTGAAGCCCACGATCGTCGATGTCGACACCGCCGAGGTCGCGAGCGTGCTGGGACTGGCCTCGGCATGACCCTCGCCGGACGCTCCGTGACGGTACGGGTGCCCGCGACCTCCGCCAATCTCGGCCCGGGCTTCGACACGCTCGGCCTCGCGCTCGCCCTCTACGACGAACTGACCGTCACGGCGCTCGCCGAACCGGGCGTGCTCGTCGAGGTGACGGGTGTGGGCGCAGGCGAGGTGCCGACGGATGGGACCAACCTCGTCGTCACCGCGATCGCCCACGCCTTCGCGCGCGCGGGCCGCCCGATGCCGGGACTGCACCTGGCCGCGAACAACGTCATCCCGCACGGCGGCGGACTGGGCTCATCGGCGGCGGCGATCGTGTCGGGCATCATGGCCGCGAAGGGTCTGCTCGAGGGCGAGGGCGAGGGCGAGGGCGAGGGCGAGGGCGAGGGCGAGGGCGAGGGCGAGCTGGACCCCGACACCATGCTCGCGCTGGCGACGGACCTCGAGGGCCACCCCGACAACGTCGCTCCCGCCCTCCTCGGCGGGCTCACGATCGCCTGGACCACGCCCGAAGGCCCGCGGGCGAAGAAGCTGATGGTGCACCGCGGCGTCTCGCCGCTGGTGTGCGTGCCCGAGCACAGCGTCTCCACGAAGCTCGCCCGCAGCCTGCAGCCGACCTCCGTGTCGATCGAGGATGCCGTGTTCAACCTCTCCCGGTCCGCCCTGCTCGTCGCCGCCCTCACCCAGAGTCCCGAACTGCTGCTGCAGGCCACCGAGGACAAGCTGCATCAGGACTACCGTGCGAGCGCGATGCCGGAGACCAGCTCCCTCATCCTCATGCTGCGCTCGCACGGCCTCGCCGCGGTGGTCTCCGGTGCCGGGCCATCCATCCTGGTACTCGCGAGCGACCCCGCGCAGCGCGTCCGTGCGGCGGAGCTCGTCGCCGAGCACGCCGTCGCGCCGTGGCGGTCGCTCATGCTGGCCGTCGACTTCAAAGGTGCTACAGTGATGTCGCACCAGGTAGAGACAACGGCCTAGCCGTCGAGTTCCCTGGGGCATCATCACCCCTCACCCGCAGCCAGATTCCCGCACATCCGTGCGGACAGGCGTGGGCGATCAGCTCTCCGCCGCGGCGCACCCTGCCGCGGTAGGGGAAAGGAACCCCAAGCAAGTGACAGACGTCAGCATCCGCGCCCACGGCACGGAAACCCGCACTGACCTCGCCGTGCTCACCGTCGCAGAGCTCCAGGCTCTCGCGTCCGAGCGCGGCATCAGCGGTGCATCAAGACTTCGCAAAGGAGAACTCGTGGACGCGATCACCGAGAACCAGGCGGGCGACACCGAACCGCAGGCGGCCGAGCAGGCCGTGATCGAGGCACCGGAGCCTTCTGCGGCCGAGGCGCCCGCGAGCGAGGCCATCGCCGTGCGCAAGCGCGTCTCCCGTCGAGCGACGAGCGCCGACCTGGACCCGAACGCCGTCATCCCCGCCGGTGCGCCCCTCGTGACGGGCGCGACCGACACCGCGCCGCGCTCGGCCGCCGCGCACATCGCGCAGGCCGACAGCCTCGAGGCGCCGGCGCACCTCGTCGAAGACCCGACGCCCGCGGACGTTCCCGTCGGCGAGGCGGCAGGCGAGACCGAGACCGAGACCGAGACCGAGACCGAACAGGGCGGCCTCGGGCGCACGTCGCGCAGCCGCAGCCGCAACCGCCAGGGCGGCAACGGCAACGACGGTCAGCGTCAGCAGGACGGCCAGCGTCAGCAGGACGGCGGGCGCCAGCAGGACGGCGGGCGCCAGCAGAACGGCCGCCAGCCGCAC
>JBAQPI010000169.1:0-1664 GCA_049305635.1 Rhodoglobus sp.
GTCATCCGCCGCATCGAACCGGCGGGGTCCGCTGCGCGGTACGAGCGTCGTGCCCAGGACAACCACCACCACATCGTCTGCACGTCGTGCGGCGCGATCGCCGACGTCGACTGCGCGGTCGGCCACGCGCCGTGCCTGAACCCCTCCGACCCGGCCGGGTTCACGATCGCCTCGGCGGAAGTGACCTTCTGGGGCCTGTGCGGCGACTGCCGGGCCGGCCGCTCGACCGCGCTCACCGAACGAACGCAACCAGTAACCGCACGCTAGGAGAATGCAATGTCCGAGTTCACCACCACCCAGGCCGGAGCGCCCATCGGCAGCGATGAGCACTCGCTCACGACAGGCCCAGACGGCGTCACGGCGCTGCACGACCGCTTCCTGGTCGAGAAGCTCGCCTCGTTCAACCGCGAGCGCGTGCCGGAGCGCAACCCGCACGCCAAGGGCGGGGGAGCCTTCGGCGAGTTCGAGGTCACCGAGGACGTCTCGAAGTACACGCGCGCTGCGGTCTTCCAGCCGGGCACGAAGTCCGAGATGCTCCTGCGCCTCTCGTCGGTGGCCGGCGAGCAGGGCTCTCCCGACACCTGGCGTGACGTGCGCGGCTACGCGTTGCGCTTCTACACGACCGAGGGCAACTACGACCTCGTGGGCAACAACACCCCGGTGTTCTTCATCCGCGACGGCATGAAGTTCCCCGACTTCATCCACTCGCAGAAGCGCCTCGCCGGCTCGGGCCTGCGCGACGCGGACATGCAGTGGGACTTCTGGACCCTCTCGCCCGAGTCCGCGCACCAGGTGACCTACCTCATGGGCGACCGCGGCCTCTCCAAGTCGTGGCGCCACCTCAACGGCTACAGCTCGCACACCTACCAGTGGATCAACGCCGCGGGCGAGCGCTTCTGGGTGCAGTACCACTTCAAGTCCCGTCTCGGTGTCGAGCGACTGGATCCGGCCGAGGCCGAGAAGCTCGCAGGGTCCGACGCGGACTACTACCGCCGCGACCTGCACGACGCGATCGAGCGCGGGGAGTTCCCGACCTGGGACGTCTTCGTGCAGATCATGCCATACGAGGAGGCGAAGACCTACCGGTTCAACCCCTTCGACATCACGAAGGTGTGGCCGCACGCGGACTACCCGCTCATCAAGGTCGGCCACTACACGCTCAACCGCAATCCGCGCAACTTCTTCGCGGAGATCGAGCAGGCCGCCTTCTCGCCGTCGAACCTCGTGCCCGGCATCGACATCAGCCCGGACAAGATGCTCATGGCCCGCGTGTTCGCCTACCCGGACGCGCAGCGCAACCGCATCGGGGCGAACTACAACCAGCTGCCGGTGAACCAGCCGCACGCCGCCCCCGAGGTCTCGAACTACCAGCACGAGGGCCACATGCGCTACCAGTTCAACGACGCCTCGTCGCGCACCTACGTGCCGAACTCCTACGGCGGACCCGTCGCCGACCCGGCCCGCGCCGGTGAGGGTGGCTGGGAGACCGACGGTTCGCTCATCCGCTCCGCGGCGACCTTGCACTCCGAGGACGACGACTTCGGCCAGGCGGGCACGCTCTACCGCGAGGTCTTCGACACCGACTCCAAGGCACGTCTGCTCGAGACGCTCGTCGGCCAGTACGGCGCGCTGACGGTCGACGGCATCAAGGCCCGCTTCATCCA
>JBAQPI010000170.1:0-6435 GCA_049305635.1 Rhodoglobus sp.
CCAGCGCCGTGAATCGCACGCGCAACTGCCGCGCCGCCGCCTTCGCGCGCGCGGCGAGCTCGTGCATCGGCCGATCGCCCGCCACGGCCTCGCCGATGAGCTCGCCCTTGCGCACCCGCACCGGCCCGCCGAAGTCCTCGGAGAGCATCGCGAACAAGCCCGTCGGCCCGAGCACGACGTGGTCGATCTTGTGCTCGGGATGCCCCGTCGCGACGTCGTGCCAGACCGTGAAGCCGATCCCGAGTCCGCTGAGGGTGCGAGCGGTGGACTCCTCGGCGAGGGCGTCGGCGAGGATGTGCCGCAGCTCGCGCGGCACGCTGCGGACGAGGGCGGGGTCGTAGGGGTCATCCACCTGCACGCCGCGCCCGACCCACTCGCGGAGCTGTTCCAGGTAGCGCTCGCGCCGCCAGCCGCCGGGATGACCGTAGGCGCGCGCCCTGGGCCTGGTGTCCTGCCGGGGTCGCGCCGCCTGCGCCGTGAAGGTGGGATGCTCCTCGCGAGCGCCGCGCCCCGAATCGTACGCCGCGCGCTTCTCGGGGCTGCCGATGCGCTCCCAGGCCAGCTGCACGGCGACGAATCGGGCATGGTCCCCGCCGGTGTCGGGATGCGTGTCGCGCAGCGCCTTGCGGAACGCGCGCCGCAACTCCTCCTGGGTCACGGATGCCGCGACCCCGAGCACCTCGTACGGGCTCGCGGACAACGGACTCTCGGGCATCCGCTCAGGATACTTGGGGATTTCTTGGGTAGCTTCTGCACATGGCCACCCTCACCGACATCCCCCTGACCACGATCGACGGCGCGACGACTTCGCTCGCCGCCTACCGGGACAAGGTGCTGCTCATCGTCAACGTCGCCTCGCGCTGCGGTCTCGCCCCGCAGTACGAGCAGCTGGAGGCGCTGCAGCGCAGCTACGGCGACCGCGGCTTCAGCGTGCTCGGGTTCCCGAGCAACCAGTTCCTGCAGGAGCTCTCGAGCGAGGATGCGATCAAGCAGTACTGCTCACTGACCTGGGGCGTGACCTTCCCGATGTTCGAGAAGGTCAGGCTCAACGGCCGGGGCGCGCACCCGCTCTACCAGGAGCTGACCAAGACCGCGGACCCGACCGGCAAGGCCGGCAAGGTGCAGTGGAACTTCGAGAAGTTCCTCGTGCTGCCCAACGGTGCGGTGCACCGCTTCCGGCCGACCGTGCGGCCCGACGATCCGGCGATCGTCGCGCTCATCGAGGCGAACCTCCCCGCTTAGGCTGGGTCGGTGCGCCTCCTCCTCATCCGGCACGGCCAGACGCCGTCCAACGTGCTCGGCCTGCTCGACACCGACGCGCCGGGGCCGGGACTGACCGAACTCGGCCGCACCCAGGCCGAACGCATCCCGGAGGCGCTCGGCGACCGCGAGGTGCACGGCATCTACGTCTCCACGCTGCGGCGCACGCACCTGACGGCCGCGCCCCTGGCCGCGCATCGCGGGATCGAACCCGTGCTGCTGCCGGGCATCCACGAGATCGAGGCCGGCGAACTCGAGAAGGCCTCCGACCACGATGCCGTGCGCGCCTACCTCACGACCGCGTTCGCCTGGGGCGCCGGCGACCTCAGCCCGCGGATGCCGGGCGGTTCGGACGGCGCCGAGTTCTTCGCGCGCTACGACGAGGGCATCGCCGTCGTCGAGGCCGCAGGGCACGGCACCGCGGTCGTGGTCAGCCACGGCGCCGCGATCCGGGTGTGGGTCGCGGGGCGGGTCACGAACATCCCGCCCATGTTCGCGGGGCGTCATGAGCTCGACAACACCGGCGTCGTCGAGCTCGAGGGTTCGATGTCCGAGGGATGGCGCCTGCTCGCCTGGCAGGGCACCCCCGTGGGCGGCGAGCAGTTCAGCGATGACGCGGCCGAGGATCCCACCGGCGAGACGCTCGCCGACGCCGGCGCGGACCGCGCGTAGACTCGGATCGATGACCAAGATCTTCGCTCACGAGCCGGATGCCGGCCGGTACACCCTCGTCGTCGACGGCGAACTCGTCGCGGTCGCGGACTACCGCATCAACGGGGACTCGATCTCCTTCAACCACACCTACACCGAGCCGAAGCGTCGCGGTCACGGCTACGCGGCCGAGGTGGTCGAGTTCGCGATCGATGACGTCGCGAAGAACTCCGGTCGCCGCGTGGTGCCGATGTGCTGGTACGTCGCGGACTGGTTCGACGCGCATCCCGAGCGGGCCGAGCTCCTGACCCGCTGAGGCGATCCTTACACCACGCTGACCTGCCGGCCGGGTGGCTGTGGCACTGTGGAGGCATGAGACGACTGCTCGCCATCGCCCTCATCGGCACCGTGACCTTGGCGGGATGCGCACGGCTGGACGCCGTCGGCGACGAGTTCCCTGCCGGCACGACCGAGCACGACGTGCGGGTCGACGGCGTTGACCGGCGGTACCTGGTCACCGTCCCCGAGAACCTGCCGGATGGCGCACCGCTCGTCCTCATGCTGCACGGTGGCTTCGGCTCGGCGGAGCAGGCCCGGGAGGCCTACGGCTGGGACGAGCTCGCGGCATCCGAGGGATTCGTCGTCGCCTATCCGGATGGCCTCGGTCGCGCCTGGAACGTCGGCGACGGGTGCTGCGGCACCTCCGGCGAGCGGGACGTCGACGATGTCGCCTTCATCGAGGCCGTCGTGAGGCAGCTGAGGATCGGTGTCGGCGTGTCATCCGACCGGGTCTTCGCGACGGGCATGTCCAACGGCGCCATGCTGACCTACCGACTGGCGTGCGACACGGACACGTTCCGTGCGATAGGGCCGGTCGCGGGCACGATCCTCGGCACCTGCGAGGATCCCGCGCCGACGTCGGTCATCCACATCCACGGCGAGGCGGACGACAGCGTGCACCTCGACGGCAGCCCCGGCACCGGTGCGGAGAACATCGACGGCAGGCCCATCCCCGACGTCGTCGCGCTGTGGCGGGAGGTCGACGGATGCGACGAACCGGTGGTGACCGTCGACGCCGAGGTCACGACCTCACTCGCCGACTGCGCCGACGACCGCGCGGTCGAACTCATCACGATCGCCGGTGCGGGCCATCAGTGGCCGGGATCGGTGCCCGGCAGGGCGCAGGAACGGGTCGGCGCGGACGAGCCGTATCCCGGGCTCGATGCGACCGCGACGATCTGGGCGTTCTTCGCCGCCCACTGAGCGACGGAACGCTCAGGCCGTGAACCAGGGCGGGTAGACCGCGACCTTGGTCGAGGTGAGCTGCCGCACCCGGTCGCGGATCTTCTCGTTCGCGACACCGATGAGCTGCACGGCGGCCCAGGGCACCCGGCCCTTGGCGAGGGCCTCCGCGTCGGGTCGCACGTCGGTGTCGTGCAGTCGTTCGAGCATAGGATCGACGTCCTCCCCCGCGGCGAACCGCGTGTAGGTGCTCGCGGCATCGCCATCGGCGATCACGACATCGGGCCCGAGCGCGGCGACCGTCGTGATGAGGAAGACGAACTCGGCGGATGACGCGGCGCGCCCCGCCGCGGACCACCGCGGGTCGGCGCTCCCGTCGCGCAGCTCGAGCCACAGCGTCGCCTGCGGATCGAGGTAGAACGGCACGTACCCGCTCACCGGCTCCCCGGGCGCGACCTCGGCGGTCGCCCGCAGCTCGCGGGTGAGATCGCTCGAGACGTCGATGGGCGGCCGGGCATCGGCGAGCAGTTCACCGCTCGCGAGGATGCCCTCGAGGTTGCCCAGGTGGGTGACGTGGAAGGCGCGCTGCTCGGCCGCCGTCATCGTGGGTCGGGCCGCGATCACGGGCGCGGTGCGTCTGGGGGTCGCGAGACGCTTGGGCCGCACCACCTTGGGGCGTTCGGGCTGCGCCTTCGGGTAGCAGGTGTCGCACAGGCCCGGCTCGAAACCGTGAATGCACTCGGCCGCGCTCACGCGGGCACGACGTTCTGGAACGGGGGCGGGGCGGCGGAGATCACGAGCTAGTCTACGTCGCATCGGGGGAAAGGCGTTGCATCCGCGACCTGGACGATCGTCGCCGCCGTCGTGAGCGTCGTGTTCGGCGTCATCCTCGCGATCGCCGTGCTCGTGAGCCCGCGTGCGACCCTGCTCGGCCTCATCTGGGCGGTCGGCATCTACGCGATCGTCTACGGCATCGCACTCATCGTCACGGCGATCCACGTGCGTCGTCTCGGTCGTGAGCTCATGACCGAGGCGGATGCCGCGACGCTCGGCTGAGCCTGGGTCAGACCCCCGAGCCGCCCTTGCGCTGCTCGGCCTTCGCGGCGCGTTCGGTCTTCACGCGGGCGTTCTCGTCCTGCACGGCGGCGTGGGTCGCGCGCTCCGCGACGAGCCACGCCGGCTTCTGCTCGAGCAGGGTCTGGATCTCGGCGGTCGTCATGACGTCGGGCACTCCGGCGCGGGCGAGGCCGGAGGCGGAGACGCCGAGCTTCTGCGCCACCACGAGCCGCGGGTGCGGGCCATCGCGTCGCAGCGTCACGAGCCACTCCGGCGGGTCGGACTGCAGTGCCGCGAACTGCGCGCGCGAGAGGCTGCCCGACCGGAACTCCTCGGGGGTCGCCGGAAGGTAGATGCCGAGCTTCTTCGCCGCGGTCGCGGGCTTCATCCACTGGTCCTGCACACCGCAAGGGTAGCCTGATCGCGTGGCAGCCCCGGTTCCTTTCGTCGTCGGATTCGTCGCGGGGGTGACGCCGGGCAAGTGGGCCAGGGTCTGGGGTGAGCGGCGGCGGCGGCATCCGCTCGAACTGCGACCCCTCGCACAGGCCCAGGCCATCGCAGCCCTCGCGGCAGGCGAACTGGATGCCGCGTTCCTGCGCCTGCCCGTCGCCGACGAGTCCCTCAGCACGATCCCGCTCTACGAGGAGCAGCCCGTCGTGCTCGCGCCGAAGGACCATCCGATCGCGGCCTTCGAGTCCCTCGCGCTCGCCGACCTCGCTGGCGAGACGCAGCTCGAGGGCGACTGGGACGAGACCATCCCGCTCGTCGCGGCGAACGTCGGTGTCGTGATCGTGCCGCAGGCGGTGGCTCGCGCCCACAGCCGCCGCGACCTCGTCGCGCGGCCGGTCACGGACGCACCGGCGACGCGCGTCGCCCTCGCCTGGCCGATCGCGCGCACGAGCCCGGAGGTCGAGGAGTTCATCGGCATCGTGCGCGGGCGCACCGCCAACAGCTCCCGCGGCCCGCAGCCGCCTCGGCCCGAGCGCAGCCGACGGCGCTGAACCGGCTTGCTACGATCGCGTGGTGCCACAGCCCCGCGTCGCCCTCGTCACGTGCGCCGCCCTCCCCGACCTCGACCCGGACGACCGGCTCGTGATCGCGCCGCTCGCCGAACTCGGCGTCCGGGCGGTGCCCGCGATCTGGGACGACGCCGCGATCGACTGGGCCGGCTTCGACCTCGTGGTGCTGCGCGATCCCTGGGACTACGTCGCCCGCCGCGATGAATTCGTGGCGTGGGCGCGGTCGGTGCCGCGACTGCTGAACCCGGCATCCGTCGTCGAATGGAATACCCACAAGGGCTACCTGCGCGAGCTCGCCGCCGCCGGGGTGCCGGTCGTGCCGACCCGGTGGCTCGAACCCGGGGACCGGTTCGACCCGCCCGAGGGCGCCTTCGTGGTCAAGCCCGCGATCAGCGCGGGCAGCAAGGACACCGGGCTCTACCGGGAGGTCGATGCCGACCTCGCCGCCGCCCACGTCGAGCGACTGCTCGCTGCGGGGCGCACCGTCATGGTGCAGCCCTATCTCGCCGCCGTCGAGGGCGCAGGCGAGAGCGCGCTGCTCTACTTCGACTCGCCGGATGGCCTGCGGTTCAGCCACGCCGCCCGCAAGGGGCCCATGCTGAGCGGCCCGGACCGCGGTGTCGAGGGCCTCTATGTCGAGGAGCAGATCTCCGCGCGCGCGCCGTCCGAGGCCGAGCTCGCGGTCGGTGCCCGCGCGATCGCCGCCGCCCCGCCCGGGCTGCTCTACGCGCGCGTCGACCTCATCGCCGGCGCCGACGATGCACCCGTGCTCATCGAGCTCGAACTCACCGAGCCCTCGCTGTTCCTCGCAGTCAGTGATGACGCGGCTGCCGGCTTCGCAAGGGCGATCGCCTCCCGGCTCTAGACGCTCGCACTCTCTCGCAGCAGGTCCTGGGCGCGGAGCGAGCCGGCGCAGCAGGGGTCCTGTCGACACGCCGCGGGATGTCGTTGGCGATTGACACAATCGAACATATGTTCGAATATGAACAGGTGTCCCCTGCCACCGTCATCAGCGCTCTCGAGCAGCCCAGCGCTTCCGCTGAGCAGATCGAGTCGCTGCGCGCGCGGATCCGTTCGATGCAGGCGACGAGGCTGCCCTCGCGACTGCTGCCGACGCATCCGGCGATCGCGGAGCTGCTGCCAGGTGGCGGGCTGCAGCAGGGCGCCGCCTACTCGGTCGGGCGCTCCGCGATGCTGCTCATGACCC
>JBAQPI010000171.1:0-3161 GCA_049305635.1 Rhodoglobus sp.
CCACGGCCCAAGCGCACGGCGAGCTCCTGCAGGCTCGTCTTGGGATCCATGGCCGCACCGAAGCGGCTCGGATCCTCGAGCAGGGGCTGCACGAGGCGCAGCACGAGCGCCGTGGCGACATCGCCGCCCTGATCGAGGTAGGTCGCGCCGATGATCGCCTCCACGGTGTCGGCGAGGATCGACGACTTGTCGCGCCCGCCGGTGAGCTCCTCGCCGCGACCGAGCCGGATGTGCTCGCCGAGCCCGATCCCGCGGGCGATCTCGGCCAGCGCGAGGGTGGAGACGAGCGAGGCCCGGCGCTTGGCGAGTTCGCCCTCGTCCACGTCGGGGTGGTCGTGGTAGAGCCGCACGGTCACGGCCTGCCCGAGGATCGAATCGCCGAGGAACTCGAGGCGCTCGTTGTGGGCCAGGCCGCCGTTCTCGTAGGCGAAAGAACGATGCGTCAGGGCGAGCTGCAGCAGCTCGGGATCGATGACGACCCCGAGCCTGCGGGTGAGTTCGCTCGCGTCGCCCACCGAATTCACCTCGCTCGGAGATCCATCCGCGTCAGCGACGCCAGATCCTGACGCGAGGATTCATTCGTATCGCCCGACGCCATCACTTGACTCGAGGATTCATTCGTATCGCCCGAAGGGCGAACCATGAACTCAGACGTCGGCGACCTTGCGGCCCTTGTACTCCATGTACAGCGGGGTGCCAGCCGAGTCCTCGACGACCCGCGCGCGGTGCGGGAGGCTGTAGGTGACCTTGCCGTTCTCGATCGTCTTGACGAGCGTGGGGGCGTCAGCCTTCCACTGGGCGCGGCGCATGCGGGTCGAGGCCCGCGACATCTTGCGCTTGGGAACTGCCATGGCTCTATCTCTTCTCTGTGCTGTCTGAAGGCTGTTCGGAGTCTTCTTCGCCGGGTTCGCCGGCCCCGCCTGGTGCGAAACTGCGCAGGGCCGCCCACCGCGGATCGGCGGGAGCCTCGTGCTCGTGGCCCGGATCGTCCAGCAACCGCACCCCGCACTCGGGACACAGGCCTGGGCAATCGTGCTGGCACACGGGTTGGAACGGCAGTGAGAGCACCACCGCATCCCTGACCACGGGCTCCAGGTCGACGTGATCGTCGTGAACCTCGTAGTCGAAAGCTTCGTCATGAGAATACGCGAAAAGCTCCTGGAATTCGACCTCGACGGGCTGGATGACGGGAGTCAGGCATCGCACGCACTCGCCTTCCGCCTTCGCCGCGACCTCCCCGGACACCAGGATGCCGTCGTGCAGCGACTCGAGACGGGCCTCGATGCGCAGCGGGGAGCCTTCGCGCACGCCGATGACGGCGTTGCCGAGGTCCTCGCGCACGACGATGTCGAGCTGCTTCTCGCGCATCTCGCCGGGGCGGTGCATGAGCTCGTACACCGCGATCGTGTACGGGGAGCTGGTGAAGTGCGACACGAGCGTCGATTCTACGCGCGAAGGCTCAGAGCCCCGCTTCGACGGCCGTGAAGGCCTCGTCGTAGATCTCGAGCGCGCGCGCGACATCCTCGGCGCTCACGTTGCACGGCGGCGTGACGTGGATGCGCGTCTCGCCGAGGAACGGCAGGAGCCCGCGCTGCATGAGCGCCTTCTTGAGCTCGAGGGTCACCCCCATCGAGACCGGCTGGCGGGACTCGGGGTCATCGACGAGGTCGAGTGCCCAGAACACGCCGAGGCCGCGCACCTCGCCGATGAGCGGATGCCTGGCTGCCAGCGCCTCGAGGCCGGGCTGCAGATGCTCTCGACCGATCATCGCGGCGTGCTCGATGACGCCCTCGTCGTCCATGGCGTCGAGCGCGCCGACGATCGAGGCTGCGGCAAGCGGATGACCTGAGTAGGTGAGGCCGCCGGGGAACACCTGATCGTCGAAGACGTTGGCGATCGACTCCGAGATCACGACGCCGCCGATCGGCACGTAGCCGGAGTTGACGCCCTTCGCGAACGTGATGAGGTCGGGGATCGCATCCCAGTGCTGCCACGCGAACCACTCGCCGGTGCGGCCGAACCCGCACATGACCTCGTCGGCGATCCAGAGGATGCCGTACTTGTCGCACAGCGCTCGCACACCCTCGAGGTACCCGGGAGGCGGCACGAGGATGCCGGCGGTGCCCGGCACGGACTCGAGCAGGATCGCGGCGATCGAGGAGGCGCCCTCGGAGACGATCACGCGCTCGAGGTGGTGCAGCGCGCGCTCGCTCTCCTGCTCCGGCGTCTGCGCCCAGAACTCGGAGCGGTAGAGGAAGGGTCCGAAGAAGTGCACGTGGCCGCGGGCGTACTCGTTGGGGACCCGCCGCCAGTCTCCCGTCGCGACGATCGCGGCGCCGGTGTTGCCGTGGTAGGAGCGGTAGGTGGAGAGCACCTTGTCGCGGCCGGTCGTGAGCCGCGCCATCCGGATCGCGTTCTCGACTGCGTCGGCCCCTCCGTTGGTGAAGAACACCTTGCCGAACTGCGGTCCGGCCTTCGACAGGATGCGCCTGGCGGCCTCCCCGCGCGCGAGGTTGGCGTGCGACGGGGCGACGGTGGCGAGCACGTCGGCCTGCGCCTTGATCGCGGCGACGACCGCGGGATGCTGGTGCCCGAGATTGGTGTTGACCATCTGGCTGGAGAAGTCCAGATACCGCTTGCCCTCGAAGTCCCAGACCTCGGATCCGAGGCCGCCGGCGATGACGAGCGGGTTGAGCGCGCCCTGGGCGGACCAGGAGTGGAAGACGTGCGCGCGGTCGAGGTCGTAGGCGAGCTGCCCGTCGGCGCTGTTCAGGAGCGCGGGGTCGAGGTCGGTCATGTGCGGTTTCCTTCGCGTGGTGGAGCGGGTGACCGGCGCGAACCGGCCACCCGCTCACTGTATGCCTTTGCTGCTACTGGCCGCCCTCGGTGAGGGTCACCTCGATCGGCGTGTACTCGCCGTCGACGACGACCCCCTCGTCCGCGAGCGCGGCGAGGGCCTGCTCGATGTAGCTGTTCGAGTAGGCGGAGGCCGCAGGTTCGGCGGTGATGAGGTTCAACCCGTCCTGGTTGACGGCCGCAAGCGCGCCCGCAACGGTCTTGGCCCACGCCGTCTCGTCGACGACACCGAACGCGCCGCCGGCCCAGATGAGCTTGTTGACCTCGTTCATCTGCCACAGCTGATGCACCGGACCGACCGGGAA
>JBAQPI010000172.1:0-2829 GCA_049305635.1 Rhodoglobus sp.
ATGGCGTTGACCGAGCCGGGCGGCGGCTCCGACCTCCAGGCGATGGCGACGGTCGCGATCGCCGACGGCGAAGATCTCGTCGTCAACGGATCGAAGACCTGGATCAGCAACGCACGTCGGTCGGGACTGATCGCCCTCCTCTGCAAGACCGACCCGAACGCGAATCCGCGCCATGCCGGGATGTCGATCCTCCTCGCCGAGCAGGGGCCCGGTCTCGTCGTCTCGCGGGATCTTCCCAAGCTCGGCTACAAGGGCGTCGAGTCATGCGAGGTCTCCTTCGACGACTACCGGGTGCCGAGCACCGCAATCCTCGGCGGGGTTCCCGGTCGCGGATTCACGCAGATGATGAAAGGCCTGGAGACCGGTCGCCTGCAGGTCGCGGCGCGCTCCCTCGGCGTTGCAGCGGCGGCCCTGGAGGACTCGCTCGCCTACGCTCAGGACCGCGAGTCCTTCGGCAAACCGATCTGGAAGCATCAGTCCATCGGCAACTATCTCGCGGACATGGCAACAAAACTCACTGCCGCCCGCCAACTGACAAGGTTCGCCGCCGAAAAGTTCGAAAGCGGGGAGCGATGCGACATGGAGGCTGGGATGGCGAAACTGTTCGCCTCCGAGATCGCAATGGAGATCGCCCTGAACGCGATCCGGATTCACGGAGGCTACGGGTACTCGACCGAATACGACGTCGAACGCTACTTCCGCGATGCCCCTTTGATGATCGTCGGGGAAGGAACGAACGAGATCCAGCGAAACGTCATTGCTGCGCAACTCGTGGCGCGCGGTCGTCTCTGACCCCGCGCAGGGGGTCCCCGTCCGCCGCGGGAACGGGTAGCGTGGAGGCGACGATCGGAGGCGATGTGCGCAGGTTCATCTTCAGCACCAGCATCCTCAGCGCCATGTTCGGCGGGTGGGGTGTCGTGCAGGCCACCCGCAAGGGGCCGCGCGACTGGCGCCTCGTGCTCATGTGGATCAGCTGGGGCATCGCGGTCGCCCTCGCCGTGGGCACCGTCATCGAGCAGTCGCGAGCGGCACGAGAGCTGGAGGACTAGACATGTTGTTCGACGGCCCGGGTATGGGATCCGGTTGGCTAGGGTACATGCTCGCGAGCGTCATCGGCGGCCTGCTGTGCTTTTTCGCGCTGCTCGTCGTCGCGGCACTGCTCTTCCTGTTCGTGCGCTTCCTGCTCGTCGCCACTCACGCCGCACAGCTCTACGTCGACGAGCACGCGCCGAAGACGCCGCCTACCGGGCCTACCGCGCCCGCAACACGGCAAGCGCCGGCGTCCAAGCCGCGCACGCCGAAGGCGCCGCCAGCTAGCTGAGGAAGGCGCGCAGCAGCGCGGCCGACCCGGCGAGGTGCTCGCTCATGGCCTCCTCGGCCCGCTCGGGGTTGCCGGTGAGGATCGCGACGACGATCGCCTCGTGCTGCTGGTTGGAGTGCTCGAGGTTGCGGGCGAGCAGCGGGATGCCGTCGAGCAGGGCGTTCACGCGCGTGCGGTTGTCCGCGAGCAGCGAGACGAGCGAGGGCGCACCCACGAGTTCGCCGATCGTCAGGTGCAGCCTCGAGTCGAGGCGCCGGTAGTCCTCGATGGATGCCGCGACGGTCTCCCCCAGGCGCGTCCAGAGCAGGTCCCGCTCGGCGGCGCCCAACTCGCGGCCGGCCGCGGCGCGCGCGGCACCCATCTCGAGGATCTCGCGGAGCACGAGCACGTCCTCGATCTCGTCCGCGTCCGGCGGCACGGCATCCGGCGCGGGCAGGGTCTCGCTCACGAAGGTGCCGCCGTAGCGGCCCCGGCGCGCGATGAGATAGCCCGCGTCCGAGAGGGAGCGGATCGCCTCGCGCACGGTGTCGCGGCTCACCGAGAATCTCGTGGCCAGGTCCCGCTCGGCAGGCAGCGCCTCACCGGGGGCGACCACCCCGAGCCGGATCGTCTGCAGCAGCCGGGCGACGGTGTCCTCGAAGGCGTTGCCGTTGCGCACCGGGCGGAACAGCACCTCGTCCGCGAGGCCCTCGTAGGGCACGTCGTTCACTGCGACCTCAGATCGGCGTGACGTAGGCCGAGCTGATCCCGCCGTCGACGAGGAAGGTCGAGGCCGTGATGAAGCTCGCGTCGTCGCTGGCGAGGAACGCGACCGCGGCGGCCAGCTCCTCCGGTTCGGCGAAGCGGCCCTTGGGGATGTGCACGAGCCGGCGCTGGGCGCGTTCCGGGTCCTTCGCGAACAGCTCCTGCAGCAGCGGCGTGTTCACCGGCCCGGGGCACAGGGCGTTGACCCGGATGCCCTGCCGGGCGAACTGCACGCCGAGCTCCTTGGTCATCGCCAGCACCCCGCCCTTCGAGGCGGTGTACGAGATCTGCGAGGTGGCCGAGCCCATGACCGCGACGAAGGATGCCGTGTTGATGATCGACCCGGACTGCTGGGCGACCATGTGCCGCAGCGCCGCCCGCGAGCACAGGTAGACCGACTTGAGGTTCACGTCCTGCACCCGCTCCCAGGCCGGCAGCTCGGTGGTCTCGATCGAGTCGTCGTCGGGCGGGGAGATTCCGGCGTTGTTGAAGGCGATGTCGACCGAGCCGTAGGTCGAGGCCGCGGTGTCGAACAGGGCGTTGACCTGGGACTCGTCGGTGACGTCGACCTGCACGAAGAGGCCGCCGACCTCCGCCGCCGCGGCCTGCCCGGTCTCGGCGTTGAAGTCGCCGATCACGACGGTCGCCCCCTCGGCGGCGAAGCGCCGGGCGGTCGCGAGGCCGATGCCGCTCGCGCCGCCGGTGATGACGGCGACCTTGCCGGCCAGGCGCTGGGTGAGGTCGATTCTCTCGATGGTCATGTC
>JBAQPI010000173.1:0-2370 GCA_049305635.1 Rhodoglobus sp.
GTCCTACGATCAGCAGCACGAACGCCGAGTAGCCGAGGGCGATCGGCGTCGCGACGAGCACCCACATCGTGCCGGCCGCGATCACGAGCACGCCGACGGCGACGGACAGCACGGCGACGGCGATGCGCGATGGGCCGATGCGTTGCATCCACGCCGCCTTCTCGGTCGCGCCGAGTGGCATTGCGGTGATGGGATGCTCGGCAACCTGGCTCGGCTCGCCCTTCGGCAGGACGAACCACGACACGACCGCGAGCAGGATGCCTGCGCCGAAGCCCGTGGCGACGAGCCAGCCGATGTCGGGGGCGTCACTCGCGGAGGCGATGCCGCGCTGCACCACGACGCTGCCACCGATCGTGATGGAGAGCACGGCGGACAGAAACGGCGCCGTCGCGGCCATGAGCCGCATCACGGTCGTGATGCCCTCCCCGGCCCGCGGCCGCGCCAGAAACAACACGAACGCCGAGTAGCCCAGCGGCATGAGCCCGACCGCGATGAAGGCGAACCACACCGGACCGGTGCCATCGACCTCGCCCGCGATGTTCCAGTGCGTCGCGATCGGGTCGGGCAGATCGGGCAGCGCAAAGAGGATCGCGACGATCGCGGTGAGCGAGATCAGCAGCGGGACGACCGCCGCGACGATGACGGTGCGCACGAGTGCGTTCACTGGTAGGCCTCTCGGATGAGGGCGCCGAGGGCGCCGGGTGCAAGTTCCAGTCGCCGCGCCTCGGTAACGACGCGGTCGATGTCGCGCAGAAGTTGCGCGTAGTCGTGGGCGCGCGAGGTCACGACCGCACCACGCCCGCGCCGCAGGTCGACGAAGCCCTCGTCGCGTAACAACTGGTAGGCGTGCAGCACCGTGTGCACGTTGACGTCGAGCGACTCGGCGAGCTCCCGTGCGGAAGGCAGGCGCGCCCCCGTGGACACCGTGCCCGCGATCACCTGCGAGCGGATGCCCGCAGCGAGCTGCTCGAAGAGCGGCACGCTCGATGCGGCGTCGATCGTGATGAGCACGTCATCATCCTATTATTCTATTTGCACTAGATCAATAGTGCTCGGGCGGGGCTGTTGCCCGAGCCGCAACTGGCTCTAGGCTGTCGGCATCCCGGGCAGCACCGGGCTCGGCCGCGAAGGAAGCCATGAGCGACGACACGCCCACCGCCAAGTTCGACCCCACCGGTGACGCCAAGACCGAGCGGCTGGAGACGTCAGCGGGCGAGGCCCCACCCGAGGTGGTCGAGGAGCGCAAGTCGCGCAAGCTCATCCTGATCCTCGGGATCATCGGTGGCGCGTTGCTGCTCGGCGTGATCATCCTGCTGGTGCTGCTGCTCACGCGTGGCGGCGGTACTCCGGTCACCCCGACCGCGAGCCCCACCGCGACGGTCACGCCTACCGTAACGCCGACGCCCACCGAGACCCCGTCGCCAACGCCGACCCCCACTCCGACTCAGACCACCGACCCGCCACCGCCACCGCCACCGGTCGGCCCGATCAAGAGCTTCACCGTCGACGACGACAGCGTCGACTGCGAGGGCGTCTCCTCGGCACCGATGCAGTTCGTCTGGGAGACGACGGGCGTCACCCTGTGGTTCGGCGTCGGCACCGACAATGCCAAGATCGCACCGTATGGCAGCTACCCGCTCGTGTACACGCTCGACTTCGACTACCAGTGCGGACAGCCCGGCGGCGAGCAGAAGTACACGATCACCGTCGAGCAATCCAACGGCGACCTCCAGTCGAAGACGATCGTCGTCAAGGAGTAGGCGAACGGGGCGGCGCCGCAGCCCGGCGTCGCTCCCATGCCGCACCGAGACCGAACCGAGACGTCGCGCCCAGTTCCTCCATGGCGTCGGCGACCCGACGGCGCACGGTGCGCACGTCGAGCCCGAGGAATCGCGCGACCGCCTCGTCCGTCATGCCCTGGCCGAGCAGACGGATGACCGGCTCCCAGCCCGACCGCACCGGCACCGCCGGTTCGGCCCGACGCCACAGCGAGTCGAACAGTTCGCCGAGGGCCGCGATGATGGGCGGCGTGCGCACGAGGATCTTGCTCGTCGGCCACGCTTCGCCCCAATCCACGGGAAACCCCGCGACCCGGCCCGCATCCACGTAGAACCAACTCGGAAGCTCGTCGAGCACTCGTACCTCGACCCCGAGCGCTGCCGAGACCGCGACGAGATCCTGGTTCGCCGCGTCCTCGATGTCGCTCGGCCGCACGATGACGCGCGCCGAGCCCGCCGTGACCCCACCTGCCGCGTCCTCCACAACCCGCGCGTTGTCGACTTCTCCCAAGATTCGGCATGACTACTTTCGAAGATTTGTTCGACACGAGACAATAGATGCATGGCCTTCACCGACTCCTTCGCCACTACG
>JBAQPI010000174.1:0-5368 GCA_049305635.1 Rhodoglobus sp.
TCAGGCCCATTCGTCCACCCTAACCACGCGGCTAGGCTGGCCCGGAAGCTCGCGACTTCGTGCTCAACGTCACGGGGATGCCGGGCGGGCTGTCATCCCTTGAACTCGTGCAGGCGGTGGACGAGAGTTGCCTCGTCGACCTTGCTGGGACTCGGTGGCCTGCTCGGCGGGCGCGTCGGTGATCTCGACGCCCTCATCCATGAACTCATCCAGCCGCTGCGGCTGACGACCGGCGACTCGCAGATCACCTCGACCGCAACGCGGTCTCTTGGGGTAGGGCCTTGCGGCCTGGCAGGACCCGCAGGGACCGTCGCTGTGGCGGTCCCTGCGTGGCGCTAGGGCTTCCCCCGCAGCACCGCCTGCTTGACCTCGGCGATCGCCTGGGTGACCTGGATGCCGCGGGGGCAGGCATCCGTGCAGTTGAAGGTCGTGCGGCAGCGCCACACGCCCTCCTTGTCGTTGAGGATGTCGAGGCGCACCTGGGCGCTGTCGTCGCGCGAGTCGAAGATGAAGCGGTGCGCGTTGACGATCGCGGCGGGACCGAAGTACTGGCCGTCGGTCCAGAACACCGGGCAGCTCGAGGTGCACGCGGCGCACAGGATGCACTTGGTGGTGTCGTCGAAGCGCGCGCGCTCCACGGGGCTCTGCGTGCGCTCCTTGCCCTTCGCCGGCGTCGACGACGCCATCAGGAAGGGGTTGACCGCCTTGAAGGAGTCGAAGAACGGCTCCATGTCGACGATGAGGTCCTTCTCGAGCGGCAGTCCCTTGATCGCCTCGATGTAGATCGGCTGCGAGATATCGAGATCCTTGATCAGGGTCTTGCAGGCCAGGCGGTTCTTGCCGTTGATGCGCATGGCATCCGAACCGCACACGCCGTGGGCACAGGAGCGGCGGAACGTCAGCGAGCCGTCCTGCTCCCACTTGATCTTGTGCAGCGCGTCGAGGATGCGGTCGGTCGCGTACAGCTCGACGTCGAAGTCCTGCCAGCGGGGCTCGTCGTCCACGTCCGGGTCGAAGCGGCGGATGATGATGGTCGCCGTGAACGTCGGGATGACCTCCGGCACGCTCGGCTTGTTCATGACGGCGTTCGACACCCTCAGTACTTCCTCTCCATGGGCGGGTAGTTCGTGATCACGACGGGCTTCCAGTCGAGACGGATGTGCTCGCCGGCCTCCGACTCGGGGTCGCCGGTGCGGTAGGCCATCGTGTGCACGAGGAACTTCTCGTCATCGCGATTGGGATAGTCCTCGCGCATGTGACCGCCGCGGGACTCGTGCCGCGAGCGAGCCGAGTAGACGAGCACCTCGGCGAGGTCGAGCAGGAAGCCGAGCTCGATCGCCTCGAGCAGGTCGGTGTTGAAGCGCTTGCCCTTGTCTTGCACCTGGATGTTCTTGTAGCGCTGGCGCAGCTGCTGGATGAGGTCCGTGACCTCCTTGAGACTCTCCTCCGTGCGGAAGATCTGCGCGTTGCGGTCCATCGAGTCCTGCAGCTCCTTGCGGATCGCCGCGATCCGCTCGGTGCCATCACCGGAACGCACCGCGTCGATGAGGGCGAGCACTCCCGCGGCGGGGTTCTCCGGCAGGGGCAGGAAGTCCGCCGTCTCCTGCACGTACTTCACCGCGTTCTTGCCGGCACGCTTGCCGAACACGTTGATGTCCAACAGCGAGTTCGTGCCGAGCCGGTTGGAGCCGTGCACCGAGACGCAGGCGCACTCGCCGGCGGCGAACAGGCCGGGCACGACGGTCGTGTTGTCGCGCAGCACCTGGGCGTCGTTGTTCGTCGGGATGCCGCCCATCGCGTAGTGCGCGGTCGGCAGCACGGGCACCGGCTCGGTGTACGGCTCGACGCCGAGGTAGGTGCGCGCGAACTCGGTGATGTCCGGCAGCTTCTCGTCGATCACGGCGGGCTCGAGGTGTGAGATGTCCAGGTACAGGTAGTCCTTGTTCGGGCCGGCGCCGCGACCCTCGCGGATCTCCAGGGCCATCGAGCGCGCGACGATGTCGCGGGGCGCGAGGTCCTTGAGGGTCGGCGTGTAGCGCTCCATGAAGCGCTCGCCGCTCGCGTTGCGCAGGATCGCGCCCTCGCCGCGGGCGGCCTCGGAGAGCAGGATGCCCAGGCCCGCGAGCCCGGTCGGGTGGAACTGGAAGAACTCCATGTCCTCCAGCGGCAGGCCCTTGCGCCAGATGATGCCGACGCCGTCACCGGTGAGGGTGTGGGCGTTCGAGGTGGTCTTGAAGATCTTGCCGAAGCCACCAGTGGCGTAGACGATCGCCTTGGCCTGGAAGACGTGCAGCGCACCCGTCGCGAGCTCGTACGCGACGACGCCGCTCGGCTGTTCGAGCCCATCCACCTCGGTCATCACCATGTCGAGCACGTAGAACTCGTTGAAGAAGTTGATGCCGAGCTTCACGCAGTTCTGGTACAGCGTCTGCAGGATCATGTGGCCGGTGCGGTCGGCCGCGTAGCAGGCCCGGCGCACCGGCGCCTTGCCGTGCTCGCGGGTGTGGCCGCCGAAGCGGCGCTGGTCGATCTTGCCGTCCGGGGTGCGGTTGAAGGGCAGGCCCATGTTCTCGAGGTCGATGACCGCGTCGATGGCCTCCTTCGCGAGGATCTCGGCCGCATCCTGGTCGACGAGGTAGTCGCCGCCCTTGACGGTGTCGTAGGTGTGCCACTCCCAGTTGTCGTCCTCCACGTTGGCGAGCGCCGCTGCCATGCCGCCCTGCGCCGCGCCGGTGTGGGAGCGGGTGGGGTAGAGCTTGGAGATCACCGCGGTGCGCGCGTGCGGGCCCGCCTCGATCGCCGCGCGCATGCCGGCGCCGCCGGCGCCGACGATGACGATGTCGAACTGGTGGTAGTGGACACCGTTCTTGACGGTGCCGGTCTCGGGGGCCGCCACTTACTGCACCGGGCAGAAGCTCGGGAGCAGGTCCGCGGGGGAACCGGCAGGGCAGGGGTCGAAGGTGTAGATCACGAGTGTTCCCAGGATGAGGAGTACGGCGGTAGACGCGGCGATCGCGCCCAGCAGGATGAGTCTGACGAGGCGGTTGCCGGCGTAGTCGTTGACGAGCGTGCGCATGCCGTTGGCGCCGTGGATGAGGGCGAGCCAGAGCAGGAGAGTGTCCCACACCACCCAGAACGGATCGGCGAGCTTGCCCGCCACGAACGCGAAGTCGATCGCCTTCACGCCCTCGCCGGCGACGAGGTTGACGAAGAGGTGGCCGAAGATCAGCACGACGAGCACGACGCCCGAGGCGCGCATGTAGATCCAGCCCCACTTCTCCCAGTTGATGCCGCGCCTGCGCCGGGGCGCGGCGCTGCGAGGAGCCTCGATCGTCGTCATCACTCGCCTCCGAAGATGTGCATGAGCTGGCGCGGGACGAAGCCGGCGAGCAGCACGAGCCAGAGCGCGATGACGATCCAGAACATCACGCGCTGGTACCTGGTGCCGAGGCTCCAGAAGTCGATCAGGATGATGCGCAGCCCGTTCAGCGCGTGCAGGCCGATCGCGGCGACCAGGGCGATCTCGCCGAGGCCCATGATGGGCGTCTTGTAGGTGCCGATGACCGCGTTGTAGGCCTCGGGGCTGATTCGCACGAGCGCGGTGTCGAGGATGTGCACGAGCAGGAAGAAGTAGATCGCGGTGCCGGTGATGCGGTGCAGCACCCACGACCACATCCCCTCGCGTCCGCGATAGAGCGTTCCCGCCGGCCGCTTGGGTGCGGCGATCCTGGGCATGACGAGCGTGTCGCCCGCCGGGGTACCCGTCGGCCTCTCTGGCACGAGCAACCCTCCTTGGAGTCGATTGGCCGCGCGTCGTGGCGGCACAGGAGAGTCCGGAAGTCGGACATGGCCCAGTGTATTCCGACGAGGGGACGACCGATGTTCACGGGACCCTTAACGGCGCGGCACCAAGACCGTTTTCGGAAAGAACCGCGGAACTTTATCCGGCCACGACGGCTTTGGCGACGACGGAGGCGTAGTGCCCGAGCAGTTCCCCGCACACCGCCTCCCACGACCGGCCCAGCACGGCGCGCCTGCCGGCTTCGCCCATGCGCGACCGCAGCGCGTCGTCCGAGCCGAGCAACTCCACGAAACCGCGCATCGAGGCGTCATCGGCCGGGTCGAACAGGAAGCCGTTCTCGCCGTGCTGGACGAGGTCGATGGGCCCGCCCGCGCGCGGAGCCACGACCGGCAGGCCGCTCGCGTGCGCCTCCTGCACGGTCTGGCCGAAGGTCTCCTCGGTGCCCGTGTGCAGGAACACGTCGAAACTCGCGTAGGCGGCGGCGAGGTCCGCCCCGGTGAGTTTGCCGAGCCAGGCCACCGGCATCCCGGCGAGCGCGCGGCGCGTGGCCGGCAGCGAAGGGCCGTCGCCGACGATCGCCAGGCGGATGCCGGGCAGGCCGCGCAGGGCCGCCATCCGTTCCACCTGCTTCTCGGGTGCGATCCGGCCGACGTAGCCGACGATGGTCTCGCCGTGCGGCGCGAGGCGCTGGCGCAACCGGGTCGCGGCGGGCTCGAGCCGATTGCGCGGGTGATAGGTGGCGAGATCGACGCCGCGTCCCCACCGCTTGATCCGGCCGATGCCGGCCGCTTCGAGGTCGGCGATCGAGGCGCTCGACGGCGCGAGGGTCAGGTCGGCGCCCTCGTGGATCCAGCGCACGAATCGCCAGGCCCAGCGGGTCGCGGCACCGAGGCGGTTTCTTTTGGCGTAACCGGCGACATCCGTCTGGAAGATCGCGACCGAAGGGACGCCGAGGCGGCCGGCCGCGGCGATCGCCTGCGCGCCGAGCAGGAACGGGGATGCCGCGTGCAGCACGTCCGGCGCGAAGCCGGCCAGCAGCCGCTGCACCTGCGGGTTCGGCAGGCCCACCGGGAACTGGCGATAGGCGACCGCCGGAACCTCGTGCACCGGGAATCCCGCGTACTCGCGGGGCGAGCCCGCGGCGGGAGTGATGACGATGGCCTCATGGCCCTCGGCCCGCAGGTGGTCGAGCACCTTGCGTACGCTCGTGGTGACGCCGTTGACGGTCGGCAGGAAGCTCTCGCTCACGATGGCCACGCGCATGCGTTCTCCGTCCGCTCGCTCCGAGAGTACGGAACGAGCGTGTCCGCGAGGTGAATGCCGACCTAATCTATGGTTGACGGATGACCGACACGGCGGCAGTCTTCGAGGGTTTCTACAGCGTCATTCCGGCTGGTGGCATCGGATCGCGGCTGTGGCCGTTGTCCCGCGCCGACGCTCCGAAGTTCCTGCACGACCTCACCGGATCCGGCCAGTCGCTCTTGCGCGACACCTGGGACCGGCTGCTGCCGATCTCGGGGGCGGATCGCATCATGGTCGTCACGGGTCGCGCACACCGCGCGGCGG
>JBAQPI010000175.1:0-8786 GCA_049305635.1 Rhodoglobus sp.
GCCTTAGGAGTTTGTGTCGAAGTCTTACGGGAACCCTGACGGCGGCGGAAGCGGCGCGTAGATTCGTTCAGGGCTTCCAGCCTAGCCCGCCCAGTACCACGGAGGATCTCATGAGCATCGAGTTCGACACGTCCAGCCGTTTCGCCGACTACGCGCACCCCGAACGGCTCGTGTCCAGCGAGTGGCTGGCCGAACACCTCGGCACCCCTGGCCTCGTGGTGGTCGAGTCCGATGAGGACGTGCTGCTGTACGAGACCGGTCACATCGAGGGCGCGGTCAAGGTCGACTGGCACACCGAGCTCAACGACCCGGTGGCCCGCGACTACGTCGACGGCGCCGGCTTCGCCGCGCTGCTCGGCGGTAAGGGCATCTCGCGCGGGGACACCGTCGTCATCTACGGCGACAAGAACAACTGGTGGGCCGCCTACGCGCTGTGGGTGTTCCGCCTCTTCGGCCACGAGGACGTGCGCCTGCTCGACGGCGGCCGCGCCAAGTGGGAGGCCGAGGGCCGCCCCTACACCACTGAGCTGCCCCGGCGGGAGCCGGTCGACTACCCGGTCGTGGAACGGGATGACAGCGTCATCCGCGCCTTCAAGGACGACGTGCTCGCGCACCTGGGCAAGCCGCTCGTGGACGTGCGCTCCCCCGAGGAGTACACGGGCGAGCGCACGAGCGCGCCAGCCTACCCGGAGGAGGGCGCGCTGCGGGCCGGCCACATCCCGACCGCGCAGAACGTGCCGTGGGCGCGCGCCGTCGCCGACGACGGGGGCTTCAAGCCGCTGAGCGAACTCGACGCGATCTACCGCGACGAGATCGGTCTCCAGCCCGGCGACGACATCGTCGCGTACTGCCGCATCGGCGAGCGCTCGAGCCACACCTGGTTCGTGCTCAAGTACCTGCTCGGCTTCGAGAACGTGCGCAACTACGACGGTTCATGGACCGAGTGGGGCTCCGCCGTGCGCGTGCCGATCGTGCGGGGCGCCGAGCCGGGCGCCGTTCCGGCCGCGTAGAATCGGCTGGTGACACTCCCAGCACAGCTCGCGGAGATCCGGGAGGACTTTCTCGGCCTCGAGGTGCGCGACCGCCTGCAGCTGCTGCTCGAGTTCGCCAATGGGCTGCCGGCGCTGCCCGAGCGATACGCGGACCACCCGGACCTGCTCGAGCGGGTCGAGGAGTGCCAGTCTCCCGTGTTCA
This sequence comes from Rhodoglobus sp., assembly GCA_049305635.1. Lineage (GTDB taxonomy): Bacteria > Actinomycetota > Actinomycetes > Actinomycetales > Microbacteriaceae > Rhodoglobus. Next base: position 1,195 of record JBAQPI010000175.1, read on the forward strand.
TCTTCCTCGAGGTCGACGAGCAGCAGCTGGTGCACATGTTCGCCACGGCACCCAAGGAGGCTCCGACGACCCGCGGCTTCGCCTCGATCCTGGCGCAGGGTCTGTCGGGGCTGACGGTCGAGCAGATGCTCGCGGTGCCCGACGACTTCCCGAACACGCTCGGGCTGACCGAGGCGGTCAGCCCGCTGCGGATCCGCGGAATGACGGGCATGCTCGCACGCGCCAAGCGCCAGGTGCGCGATCGGCTCGCCGCCTGAGCGGCGGGATCAGGGCAGCCGTTCCAGGAAGCTCGCGATCACCGCGTTCCAGCGCGGCTCGTCGTAGTTCCACAGCTTGGTGTGGCGAGCGGTCGTGAACGGCTCGAAGATCACGACGTCGGGCCGTGCCACAGCGAGCGCCCGCGACGCCGTCGAGGGCACGTAGCCGTCGTCGTCGCTGTGCAGCAGCAGGATCGGCGTGTGCAGTTCGTTCGCCCGGCGCACGATGTCGAGACGGTCGAGGTCGATCGGTTCGCGCTGGCCCGTGATGAGCCCCGCCCACGGACGGGTCAGCAGCCGGATGACCGCCCACTGGATCGACTTCGGCAAGCGGTTCGCGACGCCCTGGTACTCGAGTGCCGTCACCCAGTCCACCACCGGGGAGTCGAGCACGACGCCGCTGACCCGCTCCTCGAGGGGTGACCGGGTGAGGGCCTGCAGCACCGTGGCACCGCCCATCGACCAGCCCATGAGCACGATGTGCTTCGCGCCGTGGTCGACGGCGTACCGCATGGCGGCCTCGATGTCGCGCCACTCGCTGTCGCCGAGCGCGTAGCGGTGGTCGGCGCTGCGCGGGGCGTCGCCGTCGTTGCGGTAGGAGACGAGCAGGCAGTGGTACCCGGCGTCCTGGAACACGGGGACCGAGCGCAGGGTCTCCTGGCGGCGCACGGCACGCCCGTGCACCCCGATCATCCAACGATCCGATCGCTTGCGCGCCGGAACCAACCACGCGGGTGCGGGACCCAGCTCGGTGTCGATCTCGACATTCTCGTAGTCGACCGGCAGGTCATCGGGCGAGAGGTAGAACCACCCGCTGAACCTGCCGCGCGTCGCACCCTGGAGGTCCCCGAGCTGCACGCCGAGCAATTGACGCCGCACGGTCGTGGCCGTGTGGGAGAGGATCTCCCCAACCCGAGCGTGACCGGTGTCATGCCGGAACCAGAAGCTGTACCGGCCGGGCGTGAGCGAGTCGAGCGTCGCGGAGAGGGTGATGGTCGACGCGTCGTGCGCAAGGATGCGGGTGTCCTCGTCACGCTTCGTCGGCGGCGTCACGACCGTGCGGGCGAAGACGACCGTGATGACGGCCGCCGTGACGGCCGCGATCGCCACCCCGCCTCCGACCGCGATCGCCGCGCCAGCCGCGATCCGGCCCGCGATCGAGTCCGGATGCTGCCTGTGGGCCATGCGCACCTCAATCCTCATGCCACCGGCAGGGCGGCGTGCCTCGCTGGGAAATCCCCGGCAAAGCCTAATCTTCAAGCGTGTCCGACACGCCCGCTGCGCAGCTGCCGACGCCCTTCGCTGCCGCCATCGCCTCGATCCGCCGGGCCGCGACGCGCCCCGAGCTTGTCGTCACCGAGATCCCCGCGCCCGCCACTCTCGCGCCGTTCTCCTTCGCCCTCGCGGCGGACGTCACCCCCGCGCGGCATGACGCGGACTCCGAACTGGGCACCGGTCGCTTCGTGCTCCTCTACGACCCCGCGAAGCCGGAGGCCTGGCACGGCGCCTTCCGGGTGATCTGCTACGCCCAGGCGCCGCTCGAGACCGAGATGGGGGTCGACCCCTTCCTCGCCGAGGTCGCGTGGTCCTGGCTCGTCGACGCCCTCGCCACCCGTGGTGCGCACTACACCGTCGCCTCGGGCACGGCCACGCGCATCCTCTCGACCGGCTTCGGCGAGCTGGAGGCCCAGGGCGATGGCGCCCAGATCGAGTTGCGCGCATCCTGGAGCCCCGACGACCACGACATCGCCCTGCATGTGGAAGGCTGGGGTGACCTGTTGTGCATGCTCGCCGGCCTCCCGCCGGTGGTCGAGGGAGTGAGCCTGTTGTCTGCACGCCGAGCTGGACGTGAGTAACCCCGAGGGAAGCACTGCCCCCGGCGCGTCCGATGCCGCCCACGAGGATGCGCACGAGGCCGTCGACGTCATCGATGACCGCGAGTCGTACCTCGCCGCGGTCCAGACGATCGCCGCGGGTGTCGGGCCGATCGCGATCGACGCGGAGCGGGCATCCGGGTATCGGTACTCCCAGCGCGCCTACCTCATCCAGCTCTTCCGGCGCGGTGCCGGCACCTTCCTCTTCGACCCGCCCGCCGTCGGCTCCTTCGCCGAGCTGAACGAGGTCATCTCGGGCGAGGAGTGGATCCTGCACGCCGCGAGCCAGGACCTGACCTGCCTGCGGGAGGTGGGCCTGAACCCCGCGCGCCTGTTCGACACCGAGCTCGCCGCCCGACTCGCGGGGCTGCCCAGGGTCGGACTCGGCGCGGTGGTCGAGGATCTGCTCGGCATCCACCTGGCCAAGGAGCACTCGGCGGCCGATTGGTCGACCCGTCCGCTCCCCCAGGCCTGGCTGGTCTATGCCGCGCTCGACGTCGAGTTGCTCGTCGACCTGCGCGAGGCGCTCGCCGAGGTGCTGGAGCGGGACGGCAAGACGCAGATCGCCGCGCAGGAGTTCGCCTCCGTGCTCGAGCGCGACTTCGTGATCGTGCGCAGCGAGCCGTGGCGACGGCTGAGCGGCGTGCACGCCATCCGTGGCGCCCGCAATCTCGCGATCGCGCGCGAGCTGTGGCAGGCCAGGGACGCTTACGCCCGGGAGATCGACACCGCCCCCGGCCGGCTGGTTCCGGATTCGGCGCTCGTCGCCGCCGCACGCATCATGCCGACGACCAAGCGCGACCTCGCCGCGATCAAGGAGTTCACGGGTCGCGCGAGTCGATCCCAGATCGATCGCTGGTGGGATGCGATCCAGCACGGGCAGACGACGAGCGACCTGCCCGTGCTGCGCCAGCCGGGCGACACACTTCCGCCGCCGCGCGTGTGGGCGGAGAAGAACCCCGAGGCCGACAAGCGCCTCAAGGCGGCGCGGGCCGCCGTCGCCGAGGTCGCGAACGCCCTCACGATCCCGGTCGAGAACATGCTGACACCGGAGCTCCTGCGCCGCATCGCCTGGACCCCGCCGACGGAGATCACGGGCGCGACGATCGCGGCGGCGCTCGCCGAACTCGGTGCGCGCCCTTGGCAGCTTGACGCAACCGCACAGGTGATCGCGCAAGCCTTTGTCGAGTCGGCACAGCAGCCGGAACCGCCCTCGGAGACCCCTTCGTAGGAAGGATCAAAGGATTCCGGGGCGCAAAACCCCGAGCCTAGGATCAGAGCCGACCTGAAAGTGGAGGCGCCGTGGCCCAGCAGCAAGCACCGAGAACCGAAGTCGTATTCGTGGACGGCGTCCGCACCCCGTTCGGCCGCGCCGGCGAGAAGGGGATGTACTGGCAGACCAGGGCCGACGACCTCGTCGTGAAGGCCATGATCGGCCTGCTCGAGCGCAATCCGGGCATCCCCAGGGAGCGATTCGATGAGGTCGCGATCGCCGCGACCACGCAGACCGGTGACCAGGGGCTGACCATCGGCCGCACCACGGCCATCCTCGCCGGTCTGCCCAAGAGCGTGCCGGGCTACGCGATCGATCGCATGTGCGCCGGCGCGATGACCGCCGTGACGACGATCGCCGGCGCGATCGGCTTCGGGATGTACGACATCGCGATCGCCGGCGGGGTCGAGCACATGGGACACCACCCGATGGGTTCTGGGGCCGACCCCAACCCGCGCTTCGTCTCCGAGAAGCTCGTCAACCCCGACGCCCTCAACATGGGCAACACGGCCGAGAAGATCCACGACCGATTCCCCGCCCTCACCAAGGAGCGTGCCGACCGCTTCGCGCTCGGCAGCCAGCAGAAGGCGGCGGCGGCCTACGAGGCCGGAAAGATCCAGCCGGATCTCGTCCCCGTCGCGATCAGAAGCGCCGAAGGCTGGGGGCTCGCGACCCGCGACGAGGCGCTGCGCCCCGAGACGACCCTCGAGGGCCTTGCCGGACTCAAGACCCCGTTCCGTCCGCACGGTCGCGTCACCGCGGGCAACTCCTCCGGCCTCAACGACGGTGCGACGGTGTCGATCCTCGCGAGCGCCGAGGCCGCCGAGGAGTTCGGTCTGGCGCCCAAGATGCGCATGGTGAGCTTCGCCTTCGCCGGGGTCGAGCCGGAGATCATGGGGATCGGGCCCGTGCCCTCGACCGAGAAGGCGCTGAAGAAGGCCGGCCTGACCATCGACGACATCGGCCTTTTCGAGATCAACGAGGCCTTCGCCGTGCAGGTGCTCTCGTTGCTCGACCACTTCGGCATCGCCGACGACGACCCGCGCGTCAACCCGTGGGGCGGGGCGATCGCCATCGGGCATCCGCTCGCCTCCTCCGGCGTGCGCCTCATGATCCAGCTCGCGGCGCAGTTCGCCGAGCGCCCCGACGTGCGCTACGGCCTCACCGCCATGTGCATCGGCCTCGGCCAGGGCGGCTCGGTCATCTGGGAGAACCCGCACTACAAGGGAGAGAAGTGACCATGGCCGACACGTTCGCCGCGCTCGCGGCGCTCGACCCAGACGAGGTGGTCACCCACTCCTACGTGCGCGATGTGCCGATCTCCGGCGGCAAGACCCTCGCCCTCGTCACGCTCGACAACGGTCTCGACCACAACCGCCCGAACACCCTCGGCCCGAACACCCTCCTGGAGCTGTCCACCGTGCTCGACGCGCAACGGGCGCGGGCATCGAAGGGCGAGATTCACGGTCTCGCCCTCACCGGCAAGCCGTTCATCCTCGCCGCGGGCGCCGACCTCAGTAAGGTCGGCGAGATCCGCCAGCGCGAGATCGGCCGCCTCATGGGCGAACTCGGGCACGCGACCCTGGGCAAGCTGCACGACTTCGGCGTGCCCACCTTCGTCTTCGTCAACGGGCTCGCCCTGGGCGGCGGCGTGGAGATCGCGCTCAACGCGGACTACCGCACGATCGATTCCTCGGTGCCGGCCTTCGCGCTGCCCGAGGTGTTCCTCGGCCTCGTCCCGGGCTGGGGCGGGGCGTGGCTGCTGCCGAACCTGATCGGCATCGAGAACGCCCTCGAGGTGATCATCTCGAACCCGCTCAAGAACAACCGCATGCTCAAAGGGCCCCAGGTGCTCGAACTCGGCATCGCCGACGCGATGTTCGGTGCGGCCAACTTCCTCGAGGACTCCATCCGCTGGGCCGACGGGGTGATCTCGGGCAAGACCAAGGTCAAGCGCAAGCACGAGCCAGGCAAGGTCGAGCGGCTCGCCAAGTGGGACATCGCGATCGGCATCGCCGAGAAGACCCTGGAGAGCCGCATCGGCCGGGTTGCGACGTCCCCATACAAGGCACTCGAACTCCTCAAGGCCGCGAAGAACACCGACCGCGCCGAGGGTTTCAAGGCCGAGGATGCCGCGCTCGAGGAGCTCATCGCGGGTGACCAGTTCCGTGCATCCATCTACGCCTTCAATCTCGTGCAGAAGCGCGCCAAGCGTCCCGCGGGTGCGCCGGATCGCGAACTCGCCCAGAAGATCACGAAGGTCGGCATCATCGGCGCCGGGCTCATGGCCCGACAGTTCGCATTCCTGTTCGTGCGCAGGCTCCAGGTGCCGGTGGTCATCACAGACCTCGACCAGCAGCGCGTCGACGAAGGCGTCGCCCACATCCGCCGCGACATCGACGAGCTGGCCGCGAAGGGCCGCATCTCCGGCGACGACCGCAACCGTCTCACCGCGCTCGTCTCGGGCACGACCGACAAGGCAGACTTCGCGGAGTGCGACTGGGTGATCGAGGCGATCTTCGAGGAGCTCGAGGCCAAGCAGAACGTCTTTGCCGATGTCGAGCAGCACATCTCGCCTCAGGCGATCCTCGCGACGAACACCTCCTCGCTGTCGGTCGAGCAGATCGGCGCGAAGCTCAAGAACCCCGAGCGCGTCGTCGGCTTCCACTTCTTCAACCCGGTCGCGGTCATGCCGCTCATCGAGGTCGTGAAGACTCCGAAGACGACGGACGCGGCCCTCGCGACGGCGATGGCCACGGCGGCGGGGCTCGGCAAGACCGCGGTCATCACGAAGGACACGCCCGGCTTCGTGGTCAACCGTGTGCTGGCCAAGGTGCTCGGCGAGGCCATGCATGCGGTCGAGCAGGGTTCGCCCTTCCAGGCGGTCGTGGATGCCGTGAAGCCGTTCGGTCTGCCGATGGACCCCTTCGTGCTGCTCGAGCTCGTTGGCCTCAGGGTCGGCGCGCACGTGCTCGACACCCATCACAATGCCTTTCCCGACCGCTTCTTCGACTCCGCTGCGCTGCACGAGCTCGCCGACTACGGCACGATCCTTCAGAAGGACGCCAAGGGCAAGGTCAAGGGCGTCGACCCCACGGCGCAGGCCATCGTCGACAAGCACCGCCCGAAGGACGCGAAGCCGCTGACCGCGGCGGAACTGCGCATCCGCTTCGAGGACGGCCTCGCCGACGAGATCCACCGCATGCTTCAGGATCAGGTGGTCGCGGCCGCCGAGGACATCGACCTGTGCATGATCATGGGTGCCGGCTACCCGTTCCAGATGGGCGGCATCACGCCCTATCTCGACCGGGTCGGCGCCTCCGAGCGCGCGTTCGGCGACACGTTCCACCACCCCCCGATCCGCGGCGTCGCGTAGCGCACGTCCCGCGCATTCCGGACGCGCCTGCCCGTTCCGGACGCGCCTGCCCGTTCCGAAATTCATGCGACGCGCGCCGTCACCGCCGCTGCCGTCCGGACACGCCGGCGCTCGGTCAGCCGCGCATGAATTTCGGACGGGCGAGGTGGTCGCCACGCTTCATCACCGCCGCGATCATGCTGAGGGTCGCGGGCCAGTCGGAGACGACCATCCGGTAACTGAGCCTGATCACGTGATAGCCCAACGCCTCGAGAAAGGCGTCCCGCTGCCGATCGGCGTCGACCCGTTTGGCGACTTCTCCCGGAGTCATGTCGTTCGTGTACTTTCCCGCCCCGTCGATCTCCAGTGCCAAGCGGTCCCCCACCACGAGGTCGATCCACCGCTCGCCCAGCACGGGCACCTGGGGAGTCGACGGGATGCCCGCCCGAGCGAGCCTGCGACGCGCCACGCTCTCGGGGTAGCTGTCACTTCGCCCGTCCGCGACCTCAACGAGGTACCGGCAGCGGATCGGCAGGCGGCGGCGGAGCAACTCGAGCGCGATCTGGTCGGCCAGGCCCATCCTCAGGGCGGAGTCCAGACAGGCCACGGCATCGTCCTCGTGCTCGCCTACCAGCACCTGGAACAGGCAATCCAGCAGCGATACTCGAAAACGCGTGGCGGGCGTCGGGCCCGTCACGGTATCGCGATGGATGACCGTCGCCTCGCCCGGGGAATCGCTCAGCCTGAGGTGACGATCCCGCTGGGATCGCAGCCTGCTGGCCCGGCGCGGGACGTGCACGTGCAGCGGATGCCCGTGGCGGACAGCCAGGCCG
>JBAQPI010000176.1:0-2212 GCA_049305635.1 Rhodoglobus sp.
GCGCCGCTCGGAATAGGTTGAAAACTCCAGAACGTGAGCATGGTTATTCACCCAGGACTTCCCCGCGATCGAGAAGGCGATCGGCGTGGATCTCGCCAAAAGGTTGGCACCGTCTTCAGACACCAGCAAGAAGTCGCCGTCGAAGATGTAGTCACGCACGTAGTCGACTACCCCAGAGGCACCAAAATAGGGAACGTCCCCGCCTTCGCGAACATCCCGAGTAACCGGTCGCCTTCGATTGTCGTGATTCACAGCGAGATCACCCAGCGGGCGACTCGAGACATCGGCCCCAAAATGCAGAGCTGCGTCCCGATAGAAGGCATACTGACGGCGCCGCGCTTCCAGCTCCGCTTCCAGCTCCGCTTCCAGCTCCGTGAAGTGATCCAAGATTCGCACGATCTCGCGCTGAACCTCGAGAGGCGGCACCGGGATCCGAAAGTCGGCGATCATTGGCTTTCGGATCGACGTCACTGTCGCGCTGACCGCCCTTTGCAGAATGAACTGCTTGAAGTGGGCCGCAAAATAAAAGTAGGCGAATTTCGTGTCAATCTGGGGGACCCGGAAACTGATTCGATATGCACGCTGGTGCAATGCGTACTTGCCGCTGACAAAGTGGAAGATCTCGCCGATGCCGCCTTCGCCAGGTATGACAATCGCATCCTCATCAAACTCGAATCGATCGGTGTAGATGATGCTCTGCGAACGGACATAGAACGGATACTTGCCGTCGTTGGTTGCATCCTTGCGATCACTGCTACCGGTGCCGACCTGGGCAATATCTCCGATGCGCCGAAACTCAACACCGTTCGGGCAGTGCTTGCGGATAAGGTCATCGATGCGGCTCACGGCTGCTTGCCTTCGAGTTTGCGTTGCGTGCGCTTCACCGCATGCAGGTAGTCCTGCTCGACGCGCGACGGAGCGGCATCGAGCTGGGAGCGGAACTTCTCGTACTCGCGCTCGGCCTTCTCGACGGCCCGCCGGTGACTGACGGTTCCGGCACCGGAGAGGGTGGGAGCATCCATGGCCGCGATCAGGCGATCGAGGTGCGCAAGCCAGTCCTTCATGTGGGTGGGCTCGTGGTTCTGGGCTCGGAACTCGGCGGCATCGAAGTACGCGGATACGAGCGTGTTCAGCTTCTTGAGCTCGGACTCGTCGAGGTAGTTCTTCGCGACCGAGACATCCGATTTTGTCAGGCGATCACCGGCGAAGCTCGTCAGCCCCATGTTCGGCTGCGTCGCATCCGCCCTGGCCGCGATCACCTCGGCCGCCGTGCGACCGTGCGCGGCGAAGTGCAACTTGTTCTGCACGATCTTGAAGAACTCGACCGACTCCTCCGCCTTCGAGTCGTAGTCGACGCTCGTCGCGTACAGGTCGAGCACCTGGCGGTACATCACCTTCTCGCTGCTGCGAATGTCGCGGATGCGCTCGAGCAGCTCGCGCCAGTACTGGCCGCCGCCGAGGTTCTTGAGCTTCTCGTCGTCCATAGTGAAGCCCTTGATGAGGTACTCACGCAATCGCTCGGTTGCCCAGATGCGGAACCGCGTTGCAGTACCCGACTTCACCCGATAGCCGAGCGAGAGAACGGCGTCGAGGTTGTAGTGGGCAACCTTCCGCTCGACGCTGCGCGAGCCCTCGGTTCGAACCGACAAGAAATCCTTGTGAGTTGCGCCCTCATCGAGCTCGCCCTCGTCGTAGATGTTCTTGAGGTGCAAGCTGATGTTCTGCTGGGTCGTCTGGAACAACTCCGCGAGCTGTGTCTGGGTGAGCCATACGGTCTCATGCTCGAAACGCACTTCGATCGCGGTGGTGCCGTCCTCCCGCTGATACAGGAGCACCTCCCCCGAAGGCTGCTCCGTCACGCCGCCCCACCTTCGAGGTCGGAGACGATCGCGTCGATCGCCGTGCGCAGTTCAGCCTGTCGCGCGACGATGCGGGCGATCTCGGCGTTGAGCGCGGTGATGTCCACGACCTCGCGCGTGTCTTCCGCCTGCACGTATGACGAGACGGAGAGCAAGTAATCGCGTTCGGCGATGTCGGCGTTCGGCACGACGACAGCGAAGTGGTCAACCGGGGCGCGCTCGATGAGCGTGTTCAGGATGCGCTGCTGGTGGGCATCCGTCAGCCTGTTCTTGTTGCCGCTGCGGGTGAACTCGGCGGATGCGTCGATGAAGAGCACGTCGTTGGTGCTCTTGGACTTCTTGAGCACGAGGAT
>JBAQPI010000177.1:0-11719 GCA_049305635.1 Rhodoglobus sp.
CGGCTCGTGATCGGCATCAAGACGGGCTTCAGCCCGGATGCCGTGCTCGAGCAGCTCTACCGCCTCACCCCGCTCGAGGACTCCTTCTCGATCAACAACGTCGCCCTCGTGGATGGCGGACCGAGAACCCTCGGCCTGCGCGAACTCCTGCAGGTCTACCTCGACCACCGGCTCGCCGTGGTCCGCCGGCGCAGCGCCTTCCGGCTCGCGCGCCGCAGGGAGCGCCTGCACCTCGTCGAGGGACTGCTCGTCGCGATCCTCGACATCGACGAGGTCATCCAGGTCATCCGCACGAGCGACGACGGCGAGCAGGCCCGCGGGCGGCTGATGGACGTCTTCGAGTTGAGCGACCTGCAGGCCGAGTACATCCTCGAACTGCGCCTGCGCCGCCTGACCAGGTTCAGCCGCATCGAGCTCGAGGCCGAGGCCGACACGCTGCGGGCCGAGATCGAGCAGCTCGAGGCCCTGCTGGCCGACCAGGCGCGCGTGCGCGCGCTCGTCTCGGAGGAGCTCGAGGAGGTCGCCGAGAGATTCGGCACCCCCCGTCGCACCCTGCTGACCGAGGCCCGGCCCTCGGTCGCGACCGCCTCGGCCTCGCGCAAGGCGCTGCCCGTGCTCGAGATCGCGGATGCCCCGTGCCAGGTGCTGCTCTCCACCACGGGCCGCGCGATCCGGGTCGACGTCTCCGACGACCTGGCGCCCCCGGCGCAGCGCCGCCGCAGCAAGCACGACGCCATCCGCTCCCGCGTGACCGCGACGAGTCGCACCCAGATCGGCGCGGTCACGAACGCCGGGCGACTCATCCGGTTCACGGCCGTCGACCTCCCGAGCGTGCCCGCGAACTCGATCCAGCTCGCCGCGGGCGCGAAGATCACCGACTACCTCGCGATCGGCGGCAAGGAGCGGGTGCTCGGCTTCGTGGCCCTCGACGGCGAGCCGATCGCGCTCGGCACCCGCCGGGGCGTCGTCAAGCGCGTGGCGGTCGGCGCGTGGCCGTCGAAGCCCGACTTCGAGATCATCGCCCTCAAGCCCGGCGACGAGGTCGTAGGCCTCACCCAGGGCTCCGACGCCGAGGAGTTCGTCTTCGTGACCTCGGACGCCCAGTTGCTGCACTTCCCGGCCGCGGCGGTCCGCCCCCAGGGGGCGGCCGCAGGCGGCATCGCGGGGATCAACCTCGCCGCGAAGGCGAGCACGATCTTCTTCGGCTCGGTCGACCCCGGCGTGGAGAACGTCGTCGTGACGCTCTCCACCTCGGTCGCGACCATCGCCGGCGCCGACCCCGGACGCGCGAAGGTCTCGGCCCTCGGCGAGTTCCCCGGTAAGGGGCGCGCAACCTCAGGCGTGCGCGCCCACGGCTTCCTCAAGGGCGAGGACGTGCTCGGCCTCGCGTGGGTCGGTCCGGCACCGGCCCTCGCGGTCGGCACCGATGGCGCGGTTCGGGCGCTGCCGGACAGCGGTGCCAAGCGGGATGCTTCGGGCACACCACTCGACGGCGTGGTGGGCTCGATCGGCGAAGCGGTCTGATCGCTCGGGCTTGAAGAGGTCAGACGTCGATGCGGGCCCGGTTGAGCCCGTCGCCGGCGATGATGAACTCCTTGCGCGGGGCCACGTCGTTGCCCATGAGCAACTCGAAGACCCTCGAGGCCTGTTCCGCGTCGCCCACGTTCACCCGCCGCAGGGTGCGGTTGCGCCGGTCCATGGTCGTGGTCGCGAGCTGGTCGGCATCCATCTCCCCCAGGCCCTTGTAGCGCTGGATCGGATCCTGGTACCTGCGGCCGGACTTCTTCAGCCCGGCGAGCACCGCGGTGAGTTCGGTCTCCGAGTACGTATAGAGGGTCTCGTTGGCCTTCGAGCCGGGGTTCAGAATGATCACCCGGTGCAGCGGCGGCACGGCCGCGTAGACACGGCCGTCCCGGATCATCTCGGGCATGTAGCGGAAGAACAGCGTCAGCAGCAGAGTGCGGATATGCGCACCGTCGACATCCGCGTCGCTCATGATGATGACCTTGCCGTAACGCGCCGACTCGAGGTCGAAGCTGCGGCCCGAGCCCGCGCCGATCACCTGGATGATCGAGGCGCACTCGGCGTTGGAGAGCATGTCGCTCACGGAGGCCTTCTGCACGTTGAGGATCTTGCCGCGGATGGGCAGCAGCGCCTGGTACTCGCTGTCGCGCGCGAGCTTCGCGGTGCCGAGCGCGGAGTCCCCCTCGACGATGAACAGTTCGCTGTCGGCGACGTCGTTGGATCGGCAGTCCACGAGCTTCGCCGGGAGCGAGGAGCTCTCGAGCGCGTTCTTGCGGCGCTGGGTCTCCCTATGGGCGCGGGCCGAAATGCGCGACTTCATCTCGGCGACGACCTTATCGAGCACGAGCGCGGACTGCGCCTTGTCGTCGCGTTTGGACGATACGTACTTCTCGGCCATGGACTTCGCGACGACGTTCGCGACGATCGCGCGCACGGCGGGAGTGCCGAGGATCTCCTTGGTCTGGCCTTCGAACTGAGGCTCGGGCAGGCGCACCGTCAGAACCGCTGTCAGGCCGGCGAGGATGTCATCCTTCTCCAGCTTGTCGGTGCCCACCTTGAGTCGACGGGCGTTCTTCTCCACCTCCGCGCGCAGGAACTTCAGCAGCCCCTGTTCGAATCCGGCCTGGTGCGTGCCGCCCTTCGGTGTCGCGATGATGTTCACGAAGCTCTTGAAGACGGTGTCGTAACCCGTGCCCCATCGCAGCGCGATGTCGACGCCGCATTCGCGCTGCAGTTCGGTCACGACCATCTGCCCGTTGTCCTGCAGCACGGGCACCGTCTCGGTGAAGGCACCGGTGCCGACGATGCGCCAGATGTCCGTGACCGGCGCATCGGGGGCGAGGTGCTCGACGAACTCGGCGATGCCCCCCGCGAAGTGGAAGGACTCGCGCGCCCGAATCTCGCCCCGCTCGTCCTCGAGTTCGAGACTCAGGCCCGGCACGAGGAATGCGGTCTGACGAAGGCGCTCGATCAGCTCATCGGTCTGGAACGTCGCACCCTTGGTGAAGACCTGCCGGTCCGCCCAGTACCGGATCCGGGTGCCGGTGACGTTCCTGCCCACCTTGCCGACGACGCGCAGCTCGCTCCCGGAGATGAACGGCGTGAACGGGGCATCCGGGGTCTTCGCGCCCCCGCGATCATCGAAGATGCCCGGCTCGCCGCGGTGGAAGGACATCGCCCAGGTCTTGCCGTCGCGGTCGACCTCGACATCGAGTCGCTCGGAGAGCGCGTTGACGACCGACGCGCCGACACCGTGCAGCCCGCCGGACGCCGCATAGGAGCCGCTGCCGAACTTGCCGCCGGCGTGCAGCTTGGTGAAGACGACCTCGACGCCGGAGAGCCCCGTCTTCGGCTCGATGTCGACGGGGATGCCACGCGCGGCGTCGCGCACCTCGACGCTCTCGTCGGCATGCAGCACGACGTCGATCCGGGACCCGTGCCCGCCGAGCGCCTCGTCGACGGAGTTGTCGATGATCTCCCAGAGACAGTGCATGAGCCCCCGCGAGTCGGTCGAGCCGATGTACATGCCGGGCCTCTTGCGCACCGCATCGAGTCCCTCGAGCACTGAGAGGTGGCGGGCGTTGTAGTCGGCGCTCGACATGATCTTCTCCTCGTGGTGCGCGGCATAGGCCGCTTTCAACAGTAGGCGCCCTCGAGCCTGCCGCCGCGCACCGACACCCGCCGTCACGGCTTCGTCATCCGCGCGACGCATCCGTGGGTACGCGCACAGCGAAATACCCCGCAATTGACCCACGTCTGTAACACTCGCGTGCTTGGATTGTCTCCAAGGGAAGTCCGACCTCCAGCGACGCAAGGAGCAGCACATGTCTCAGATCACCACCGAGCACAGCGCCGTCGATGAGTTGGACCACATCCTCACCGCGCTCGATCGCTGCGATTCCTGCGGCGCACAGGCCTACGTGAAGGTCACGCTCTCCACAGGCGAACTCCTGTTCTGTGCGCACCATGGCGCAAAGTTCAAGGACAAGCTGTTCCCGACAGCGCTCGCCTGGCACGACGAGTCCTCGCGGCTGCTCGAACCCGCGAACTAGGTGGGACTCGGCGTCGGACGGCGCCTACGCTACCTCGTCGATCGGGCGAGGGCGTTCGACCGCAAGGCCGTCTGGGAGATCGCCACGCGAGCGAGCGAGCACACGTGGATGCCCCGGCCCCTCATCGTGCTCGACATGCTCTGGGGCGCCGCGTTCCACGAAGTCGCGTTCCAGGACTACGCGGACTGGGACTTCCACCTGCTGACGCGCGCCGAGCGGCGCACCTATATGACGCATCCCAAGTCCGACCGCCTCGTGCTCAAGGTCAACCAGGCCGAGTACCGCTCCATCTTCCGCGACAAGTCCGAGTTCAACGTGCGCTTCGGCAAGTACCTCGGGCGCGAGTGGCTCGACATCCGCGACGCGACCCCGGAGGATCTCGGCGCCTTCGTGCGCAGGCATGGCAGCTTCATGGCGAAGGTGCCGGACAGCCTCGGCGGCTACGGCATCGAGAAGCGCTCTGGGGAGGGCATCACCGACTTCGACGCGCTGCGCGCCGAACTCATGGCACGCCGCCAGTTCCTGGTCGAGCAGGTCATCGTCCAGCACCCCGTGATGGCGAGCCTCAACCCCTCGAGCGTCAACTCGCTACGCATGATCAGCTACCTCACCGATGCCGGGGTGGTGCGCATCCTCGGGGCGACCCTCAAGGCGGGCGCCGGTGGCAGCGTCGACAACGTCAGCCAGGGCGGCATGTACACCATGCTCGACGAGGAGGGCGTCGCGCGTTACGGGGCGTTCACGGCGGAGTCCGGTGCGATCCACACCGTGCACCCGCTCACGGGGGTGCCGATCGTCGGCTTCCGGGTTCCGCTGTTCGACCAGGTGCTCGAGCTCGTCGACAAGCTCGGCCACGAGGTGCCGCAGATCCCCTACGTCGGCTGGGACATCGCGGTCACCCCGGACGGCCCCGTCGTGATCGAGGGCAACTACAACTCGGGCGTGTTCCAGCTCAAGCCGAGTGTCTCCGGGGTGCGCACCGGGCTGCGGCCCCTGTTCAAGGAGGTCACGGGGTTCTGATCGCGGCCGCTATTGCCAGGAGCCGTGCATCCTGCGCAACTCCACCGAGGCCGCGCCCAGCAGCCGCGCGGCGCTCTCCCCGCTGATCTCGAGATAGCGGTCGGGGCCGGATCCCATGTAGAACCATGTCTCGCGCGAGCCGTCCGCCCGCGAGATGCCGATGTCGAGCTCGACACTCTCGATCGCCACTTGACGCGAGCCGTCGTCGTAGCTGACGGCGCGAGCCACCACGGGAACCGCTGTGCCGGCACTGCGGTGCACGCGATCCTCCGGCGGGTCGTCCTCCCGGTGTCCCCCGGCGCACCACGGGGGGCAGTCGTCGATCTGCCAGCTCTGTCGTTCTCGTCCCACGCTGTCGCTCCGATCATCTCGTGGCACGAGCCCCCGCAATACATCACGTGCCGCAGACATCGCGACTGCAGTATGGCCACCCAGAGATTGCCATACGAGTATGACCCAGATCACCTCGGAGGTGAAACATGCTTGAGTCATGTCGCCTCGCGCCGCCGCGCTTCCGAGCAAGACGCAGTTCGCGCGGGAGATCGGCGTGCGCCTCCAGCGGCTGCGGATCGCCCGCGGACTCAGTCAGGAGAGGCTCGCCCATCTGGCGGGCATCTCGACCTACACGTACCAGAAGTTCGAGAAGGGCGAGTCAAAGCCCGACACTCCGATGAATCCGAGGCTGTTCACGATCCTCGCCCTCGCCCAGGCGCTCGACGTCGTGCTCGAGGAGATCCTGCCGGCGGACTGGCCGGACCTCACGGCCGGCCGCTGAGGCTACGCCACCCGGATGATGCCCAGCGGCGTCGACTGCCGGTCCTGGCCAAGCGGGTTGTCGTCGAGGATCTGCGCGAGCCGCACGTCGCCGGCTCGGTCGAGCGTAGAGCCGAGGATGTTGCCGCCGAAGTCGTTGATGTCCACGATCGCGACCTCGACGGCCTTCCCGAGCGCCGCGCGCAGTTCGGCGGCAACCTCGTTCGGGCGCTCCGGCCCGAGCACGACCTGCGAGTCGTAGGGCGGGATCGTGTTCTTCGTCGGCCCGTCGATCGCGCGCGCCTTCGATCCGGCGATGCGGTAGAAGTCGCCTCGACGACCGAAGAGCTTGGTGACCGCGGCGACGGCCGCGGCGAGCAGGATGCGCGGGGTGCCGCACTCGCGCAACGCCATCTCCATCGTCTCCGGGATGCCCAGGCCGATGCCGTGCGAGGTCTTCGTGACGTACCGGGAGAGGAACGTCGCGAGCCTGCGCGGCCGGATCGACTCGACCGGATAGGCGCGTCCCTGCGTGATCGCCACGATCTTCTCCGTCACGAACAGGGTGTCACCGTCACGCAGCGGTTCCACCGCGTACTGCGTGACGACCTCGGTGAGGTCCTCTCCCGCGAGCACGACGTGGGTCTTGATCGGGATGCGCTGGTAGGCGATCCCGTCGACCGTGACCTCGAGGGCCTTGCCCTCGTTGGCCTTGCCTGCGGCCACGGGCTTACTCGAGGTAGTCGCGCAGCGACTGTGACCGCGACGGGTGGCGCAGCTTGGCCATCGTCTTCGACTCGATCTGACGGATGCGCTCGCGGGTCACGCCGAAGGTGTCGCCGATCTGGTCGAGCGTCTTCGGCATCCCGTCGCCGAGACCGAAGCGCATGCGGATGACGCCGGCCTCGCGCTCGGAGAGGGAGTCGAGCAGGCTCTCGAGCTGCTTCTGCAGCATCGTGAAGCCCACGGCGTCGGCCGGGACGACCGCCTCGGTGTCCTCGATGAGGTCGCCGAACTCGCTGTCGCCGTCCTCGCCGAGCGGGGTGTGCAGCGAGATCGGCTCGCGACCGTACTTCTGCACCTCGATGACCTTCTCGGGCGTCATATCCAGCTCGCGGCTGAGTTCCTCGGGGGTGGGCTCGCGACCGAGGTCCTGCAGCATCTGGCGCTGCACGCGCGCGAGCTTGTTGATGACCTCGACCATGTGCACGGGGATGCGGATGGTGCGCGCCTGGTCCGCCATCGCGCGCGTGATCGCCTGACGGATCCACCACGTCGCATAGGTGGAGAACTTGAAGCCCTTGGTGTAGTCGAACTTCTCGACCGCGCGGATGAGACCGAGGTTGCCCTCCTGGATCAGGTCCAGGAACTGCATGCCGCGGCCGGTGTACCGCTTGGCGAGGGACACCACGAGGCGCAGGTTCGCGCCCAGCAGGTGGCTCTTGGCGCGCTGACCGTCCTTGGCGACCCACTGCAGCTCGCGGCCGAGCGTGGAACGCTGCTCGCTCGCGGACATGTGGGAGAGCTTGTCCTCGGCGAAGAGGCCGGCCTCGATGCGCATGGCAAGCTCCACCTCCTCGGCGGCGTTGAGCAGCGCGACCTTGCCGATCTGCTTGAGGTAGTCCTTGACCGGGTCGGCGGTGGCCCCCGTGATGGCGCTCGAGTACACGGGGACTTCGTCCTCATCGTCGACGAGCGAGAGCACGAGCGCACCGGTGGGGAGCGCCTCGTCCTTGCCGGTCGACTTCTCGTCGTCGTCGTCGTCATCATCATCGGCGTCGTCGGCGTCGTCCTCCTTGACCTCGGCGACGACCTCGATGACGGCGACGACCTCGGCGTCCTCCTCATCGATCTCCTCGATCTCGACCGGCTCGTCGATCACATCCTCATCGAGATCTTCGACATCGGCGCCGGGCGCCTTCGCGGTGGTCTTGGCAGGCTTCTTGGCTGCGGCCTTCGTCGCACCAGTCTTCGCGGGAACTTTCGCAGGGGCTTTCGCCGCGGCCGGCTTCTTCGGCTCCACCACCGGAGTCTCGTCCTTGGCTGCCTTGCGTGCCGTCGTCGTCGTCGTCGACGCGGCGGGAGCCTTGGCCACCGGAGCGGCCTTGGTTCGGGTTGCCATGTGAGCACCTCATCCTGTTGGTCGGTCTGCATCGATCACGCAGCCGTGCCGCTTTCGGGCAGTACGAAGACCCTTGTCAAGTCCTACCGCGACGCTCCCGTGGAGTGTCGCGGATCCCTGGACCAGACCGGGTCTCAAGGTCCAATTATTGCACGCTTCGCGTGCTGAGCCCGCCACGCGGTCATCGGCCTCGCGAACGCCAGGCCTCCGGACTGCAACCAGAGCGGGGACGCCTCCATTCCCTCGTCGACGAGATGCCTCCGGCGTCTGGACCTCGCTGACTAGGAGGCGTCCTCGTCGTCGCTCGCGCTGCGGCTGGCCAGGAAGTCCTGCAGCTCCGCCGCGATCTCGTCGGCACTTGGCAGCTCGCCGTCCACGTCGGTCAGCGGCGAGCGCAAGGGGTTGTCGAGCATGTAGGAGTCGTGGCGCTCCTCGAGCGTGCCCACGAGTCGAGCGAGCTCCTGATTACCCTCGACCTGGCCGTCGATCTTGGCGATGAACTCGCGGCCTTCCGCCCGCAACCGGTCGGTCGGGAAGATGAGGCCGGTCGCCGCGCTCACGCTCTCCAGGGCCGTGACGGCCGCGGCCGGGTACTCGGTATCCGCGAGGTAGTGCGGGATCAGGAGCACGAATCCCGTGGTCGGATGACCCAGCGCCTGGAGCCGGTACTCGACAAGGTGCAGGGCGTTCGCGGGCACCTGCGTCTGCGGGCGCCAGATCGACATCGCGCCGATCAACTCGCTGCGGTTGCCGCTCACCGTGACCCCGACCGGCCGGGTATGCGGCACGGGCATCGGGATGGCGTGCACCCAGGTCGTGTCCTTCACCCGATACTTGTCGACCAGTTGCAGCACAGCCGCCGTGAACCGCTCCCACTGGAAGTCCGGCTCGTAGCCGGTGAGCAGCAGGAACGGCTGGTCGAGCTCATCCCGCATGAGATAGAGGTTGAGCTTGGCCGGCTGGTAGTCCGTCAGATGGTCCTGGTCGAAGAAGATCGTGGGGCGGCGCGCGCGGTAGTCCAGCAGGGCGTCGCTATCGAACGCCGCGAGCACGCGGTGGTCGAGGGTGTCCAGCAGGTACTCGCCGAACTGGGTGACGGCACCACCGGCATCCGCGAATCCGGTCAGTCCGGCGACGAGATGCAGTCCCTCGGGCACGTCGACGATCTCCGCCGAGATGTCATAGAGGCCTGCCGGATCGAGCATGCATCCATGGTAATCCCGGGCCGATGGACGCACCGGCGCGCTCGCGCATGCTCACAGCGAACAGCGGGCGCACCGGTGGCTACGATGGCCGGATGACCGTCCCCGACCTGTCCACCTCCGCCACCGACCCGCTCGAGATCGAGGCCGACGTGCTCGTGCTCGGCGTGCGCACGACGGATGAAGGCCCCGAGCTGCTCAGCGATGCCCCCGCCTTGCAGCCCCTCCAGCTCGCACTCGCCGCGATCGGAGTCACGGGCGCCCAGGACGAGGTGCGCCGTCTGCCGGGACACTACGGCGCGACCGAGAGCCTCGCCCTCGTCGGGGTCGGTTCCGGCGAGACCACCGCCGACGACCTTCGCTATGCCGCCGGTTCCGCCGCCCGGCAACTGCGCGGCATCACCTCCCTCGTGATCGCCCTGCCGACGACGAGCGAGGACGAGACCCTCGCGGTGCTCGAGGGCGCCGCGATCGGAGCCTATGGCTACACCGCCTACCGCTCGAGCTCGCTCGAGTCGACGAAGTCCGCCGCGACGAGCATCACCGTCGTGACGGCGACCGGCTCCGCAGAGCTCGTGGAGCGTGCGACGGTCATCGCGCAGGCCGTGCACACCGTGCGGGATCTGGTGAACGCGCCGCCGGGCGACCTCTACCCCGAGACCTTCGCCGCGGAGGCGGCCGCGCTCGCCGATGCGGCGGGTGTGCAGGTCGAGGTGCTGGGCGAACGGGAGCTCCTCGCGGGCGGATTCGGCGGGATCCTCGGGGTCGGACAGGGCTCGACGCGTGGGCCGCGGCTCGTGAAGGTGTCCTACGCGCCGCAGGGGGTGGCCCGGCACCTCGCGCTCGTGGGCAAGGGCATCACCTTCGATTCGGGCGGGCTGTCGCTGAAGCCGCCGGCATCCATGATCGGCATGAAGTACGACATGACCGGAGCGGCGACCGTGCTCGCGGTGGTGCTCGCCGTCGCGAGGCTCGCGATCCCGGTGCGTGTCACGGCCTGGCTGTGCCTGGCGGAGAACCTGCCGTCGGGCTCCGCGATCCGCCCGAACGACGTGTTGCGCATCCGTGGCGGCAAGACCGTCGAGGTGCTCAACACCGACGCCGAGGGCCGCCTCGTGCTCGCTGACGGTCTCGTCGCCGCGAGTGAGGAGCAGCCCGACGCGATCATCGACGTCGCGACCCTCACCGGCGCGGCGTCGATCGCGCTCGGCACTCGATACGTCGGCACCATGGGAGACACCGAGCTCGTCAAGCGGGTCGTCGCCGCCGGCGACCGGGTCGGTGAGACCCTGTGGCCGATGCCGCTCGGCCCGGAATTACGCCCCCTGCTCGCCTCCGACATCGCCGACATCGCGAACGTCAAGCCGGGCAACACCGCCGGCGGCATGCTCATCGGCGGCGTCTTCCTGCGCGAGTTCGTCGGGACCGGACCGGACGGTGGCACGATCCCCTGGGCGCACCTGGACATCGCCGGGCCGGCGAACAACGGTGCGGCCGGATGGGGCTTCACTGGCAAGGGCCCGACGGGCGTCGCGGTGCGCGCGCTCATCGAACTCGCGGGCGATTTCGCCGTCGGCTAGTGCCGCCTACCGGTCACACCCCGCGCACGAGTAGTAGGGTTCTTCAGGCGGGTTCTCTCCGCCCACTCCGGCCGCGCCCATCACACCCCAGAGGCGTGCCGGTGCACGAGTCCTTCATACGAGGAGTTGCCGGAAATTGGCTGAGCACACTTTTGACCTTGTAGTTCTCGGCGGCGGAAGTGGGGGGTACGCGGCGGCGCTGCGGGCCAGCCAGCTCGGCATCACCGTCGGCCTCATCGAGAAGAGCAAGGTCGGCGGCACCTGCCTGCACGTCGGCTGCATCCCCACCAAGGCGCTGTTGCACTCCGCAGAGGTCGCCGACGTCACGCGGGAGTCCGCCAAGTACGGCGTGAGCTCCACCTACGGCGGCATCGACATCGCGGCGGTCACCGCCTACCGCGAAGAGGTCGTCGCGAGCAAGTACAAGGGGCTCCAGGGTCTCATCAAGGCTCGCGGCATCACGACCATCGAGGGCGAGGGCAAGCTCGTCTCCGCCACCACGGTGCAGGTCGGTGCGGACACCGTGGTCGGCAAGAACGTGATCCTCGCGACCGGCTCCTACTCTCGCTCGCTCCCGGGCCTGGAGATCGGCGGCCGCGTGATCACGTCCGAGCAGGCGCTCGCCCTCGACTTCGTGCCGAAGAAGGTCATCGTGCTCGGCGGCGGCGTGATCGGCGTGGAGTTCTCGAGCGTCTGGAAGAGCTGGGGCGCCGAGGTCACGATCATCGAGGCCCTGCCGCACCTCGTGCCCAACGAGGACGAGGCGATCAGCAAGCAGTTCGAGCGCGCATTCCGCAAGCGCGGCATCGAGTTCAACCTCGGCGTGCGGTTCCAGGGCGTCACCCAGAACGAGCAGGGCGTCGTCGTGACGCTCGAGGACGGCAAGACCTTCGATGGCGAACTGCTGCTCGTGGCCGTCGGCCGTGGCCCAGCGACCGCCGGGCTCGGCTTCGAGGAGGTCGGCGT
>JBAQPI010000178.1:0-2294 GCA_049305635.1 Rhodoglobus sp.
CCTTTGTTTGACACGTGTTCCTGCTTGATCGAACCCGCTTGGAAGCCAAGCCCTACCGGGACGTGCCGGCGGCCATCGGGTCCGGTTCAGAAGAAACCGAGCTTGTTCTCGGAGTACGAGACGAGCACGTTCTTCGTCTGCTGGTAGTGATCCAGCGCCAGCTTGTTGTTCTCCCGACCGATGCCCGAGCTCTTGTAACCTCCGAATGCGGCTCCAGCGGGGTAGGCGTGGTAGTTGTTCACCCACACGCGACCCGCCTGGATGTCGCGGCCGGCACGGTATGCGAGGTTCCCGTTACGGGTCCAGACTCCAGCGCCGAGGCCGTACAGGGTGTCGTTGGCGATGGAGATCGCGTCGTCGTAGTCGGTGAAGCTCGTCACAGAGACGACCGGGCCGAAGATCTCCTCCTGGAAGATGCGCATCTTGTTGTGACCCTCGAAGATCGTCGGGGAAATGTAGTACCCGCCGCTGAGGTCTCCCCCGAGATCCACCTGCTCACCTCCGAGCAGGAGCTTCGCGCCCTCCTGCTTTCCGATGTCGATGTAGTTCAGGATCTTCTCCAGCTGGTCGTTCGACGCCTGCGCTCCCACCTGAGTGTCGGTGTCGAGCGGGTTGCCCTGCACGGACTTCTTGGTGCGTTCGACCACCTCTCCGAGGAAGGAGTCGTAGATCGGCTTCTGGATGAGCGCGCGGCTCGGGCAGGTGCAGACCTCGCCCTGGTTGACGGCGAACATCGTGAAGCCCTCTTGCGCCTTGTCATAGAACGCGTCGTTCTTGTCCGCGATGTCGGAGAAGAAGATGTTCGGGCTCTTGCCACCGAGCTCGAGCGTCGCCGGGATGATGCTCGCGCTCGCGTACTGCAGGATGAGGCGCCCGGTGGTCGTCTCGCCGGTGAACGCGATCTTTCGGATGCGCGAGCTCGAGGCGAGCGGCTTGCCGGCTTCGAGACCGAAGCCGTTCACGATGTTGATGACACCCGGAGGAAGGATGTCGCCGATCAGCTCGATCAGCACGAGGATCGACGCGGGCGTCTGCTCGGCGGGCTTCAGCACGACCGTGTTGCCGGCCGCGATCGCGGGCGCGAGCTTCCAGACCGCCATGAGGATCGGGAAGTTCCAGGGGATGATCTGGCCGACGACGCCGAGCGGCTCGTGGTAGTGGTAGGCGACGGTGTCGCCATCCAGCTCGGCGAGGTCGCCGTCCTGCGCCCTGATGGCTGCGGCGTAGTAGCGGAAGTGGTCCGCGGCCAGCGGAAGGTCGACGTAGATCGGTTCGCGGATCGGCTTGCCGTTGTCCCAGGTCTCCGCGACCGCGAGCAGTTCGAGGTTTGCGTCGATCACGTCCGCGATCTTGTTCAGCACGGCAGCGCGCTCGGTGGGCGAGGTCTTGCCCCAGGCCGGTGCGGCCTTGTGTGCCGCGTCCAGCGCGAGCTCGATGTCCTCGGCGGTGCCACGTGCGACCTCGGTGAACGGCTTGCCGTTCACCGGCGAGATGTCCTCGAAGTACTGGCCCTTGACCGGCTTCACCCATTCACCCCCGATCCAGTTCTCGTAGCGGGGCTTGAATGTGACCTTTGCATCCTTGGTTCCGGGTGCGGCATAGACAGTCATTGGATAACTCCATTTCGACGACGTTGTCAAGGGGGCCATGAGCCGGCCCCGCAATGACGGTAGGCGTCGAAAGGTTGCGCCCAGGTTGCAACTACTTGCGCAGCTCGTCCTCGATGCGCTCGATCCGCACGACGACCGCCGTGCGTTTCGGGGACTGGGGCGGCAGCAGCTTCAGGCAGGCACGCCAGACATCGGCATCGTAGGCCGCCTCGTCGGTGCGTGCGTAGGCGAGGAGCGTGTCGACCGAAGCATCCGTCAACAGGGACTCACGCAGTCGCCGACTCACCTCATCGCGGATCGCGGCGACGCCGGGAGCGGCCGACGTGGGCAGCACCTGCCCGCGATAGCTCGCGAGCGCCACGCGGTGGGCTCCGCGGTCGAGGAAGGCCAAGACACGGTGTGCGTCGAGATCGAGGCGGCACGCGAGCCGGTACGGGCGCGAGAGCGGCACCAACGATTCGTCGAATCCCTCCAGCGCCCTACGCAGCCGCACCATCTCCGCTCGCAGCGTGACGATGGCGCAATCAAGCAGCTCGGCCAGCGATCCGGCCGACAGTCCGGCGGGATGCCAGGCCAGCATCGTGAGGATCTCCGCGTGCCTCGAACTCAACTCAACGGTTCGCCCGGCGGATTCGAGTCGCCCCCCTTCGGTTCCGAGCACCGACAGCACGGGAGGCGACTCGG
>JBAQPI010000179.1:0-3896 GCA_049305635.1 Rhodoglobus sp.
TGCCTTCGTGGCCACATTCGTCGTGAGGCGCCTCATCGCCTCGATCTTCATCTTCCTTGCCGCCACATACCTCATGTACGTCCTCACAGCGCTGTCGGGCGACCCGCTCGAGGACCTGCGCACCGGCAACGCGCCCAACAAGGCCGAGCTCATCGCCGCTCGAACGCAGCTCCTGCACCTGGATGTGCCGGTGTTCCTGCGCTACTTCATCTGGCTCGGCGGCATCTTCGGCTTCACCGGCAAGGGCTTCGACCTCGGCGTGACGGTGCAGAATCAGCCGGTGACCGTGCTGCTCGCGCAGGCCGCCGGCTCGACCCTGCAGTTGGTGACCCTCGCGACGATCGTCGCGATCGTGCTCGGCATCGTCGTCGGCATCACGACGGCCCTGCGCCAGTACTCCGGTTACGACTACGGCGTGACCTTCATCTCGTTCCTGTTCTTCTCGCTGCCGATCTTCTGGGTCGCCGTGCTGCTCAAGCAGTACCTCGCGATCGGGTTCAACGACTTCCTGGCCGATCCGAGGATCGAATGGTGGGTGATCGTCGCGCTCGCGGTGATCGCGGGCCTCATCTGGGCATCCATCATCCCTGGCGACTCCAGGCGCAAACTCGTCACCTTCGGGATCGCGGCGCTCGCCACCGGGGCTGTGCTGACCTACATCGAGGTCTTCGACTGGTTCACCTACCCGCACATCGGGCTGCCGGGCGTCGCGGTCACGGCCGTCGGCATCGCCTTCGGGGTGACGGCGATCTCCACGGGCCTGCGACGGCGCCAGGCGCTCTGGGCCTCGCTCGTCGTCGCCGGGGTCGGCATCGCGCTGTACTTCCCGTTCATGGCGTGGCTGTCGTTCTACCTGGACTTCTGGACCTTCATCCTGCTCGCGGTGGTCACCGTCGCCGTGAGCTTCGGCATCGGCTGGTTCATGGGCGGCAACGACCGCACGCCGGTCGCGCGCACCGCCGCGATCGTCGGCTTCCTGGTCGGCGCCATCATCGCCCTCGACCGCTTCATGCAGGTCTGGGACGACTACGCGAGTTCCGGTCGCATCAAGGGCCGCCCGATCGCGACGATCGGCTCGCAGACCCCTGGTCTCGAGGGCTCGCTGTGGGTGTACGGCATCGACTTCTTCACGCACCTGCTGCTGCCGACGATCGCCCTCATCCTGATCTCCTTCGCGAGCTACACGCGGTACTCGCGCGCGAGCCTGCTCGAGGTGATGAACCAGGACTACATCCGCACCGCCCGCGCGAAGGGCCTCACCGAGCGCACCGTCGTCGTGCGGCACGCGTTCCGCAACGCCCTCATCCCGATCGCGACGATCGTCGCCTTCGACATCGGCGGCATCATCGGCGGCGCGGTCATCACCGAGCGGGTCTTCGGCTGGACGGGCATGGGAGCGCTGTTCCAGAACGGGCTCGACCATGTCGATCCGAACCCCGTGATGGCGTTCTTCCTCGTCACCGGCGGGCTCGCCATCCTCTTCAACCTGATCGCCGACCTCGTGTACGCGGGTCTCGACCCGAGGATCCGGGTGTCCTGATGAGCAACATTCCACCTCCCGTCGAACAGCCGGGCCACGTCGAGCCGGGTGTCACGGACGCCGAGAACGCGATCGCGCTCAAGGAGATCGCGGGTCTCTCGCAGGGCCAGATCGTGCGCAGGCGGTTCTTCCGCCACCGCGGCGCGCTCGTCGCCATGTTCGCACTCGCCTTCATCATCCTGCTGGCCTTCAGCTCGGTCGGGCCGCAGTTCGGCGGCTGGAAGCCCGGCGGCTGGTGGCAGTACACCTGGAACGTCGCCGTCGACATCGAGAACGGCGGGCGTCCGACGCTGAGCCTGTTCCCGTTCTCGATCGGCAACCACCCCTTCGGGCAGGACGAGGTCGGCCGCGACATCTTCGCGGTCGTCATGCGCGGCACCCAGCAGTCGCTCATGATCATGGTGATCACGGGCCTCATCGCGACCTTCATCGGCACGGTCGTGGGCGCCGTCTCCGGCTACTACCGCGGCTGGACCGACTCGGTGCTCATGCGCTTCACCGACATCATCATCACCATCCCGGTGATCGTGATCGGCGCCGTGCTCGGGCGCCGCTTCGGCATCCAGGGTGCGCAGGTGCTCGCGATCATTCTCGGTCTCGTGCTGTGGACCGGGCTCGCGCGGCTCGTGCGTGGCGAGTTCCTCTCGCTGCGCGAGCGGGAGTTCGTGGATGCCGCCAGGGTCGCGGGTGCCAGGGACCGCCGCATCATCTTCCGCCACATCCTGCCGAACGCGATCGGCGTAATCATCGTCAACTCGACGCTGCTCATGGCCGCCGCGATCCTCATCGAGACCGGGCTGAGCTTCCTCGGCTACGGCGTGCAGGCGCCGGACACCTCGCTCGGCAAGATCATCAGCGAGAACCAGGCGGCCTTCGCGACCCGGCCCTGGCTGTTCTGGTGGCCGGGCGTGTTCATCATCGCGATCGCGCTGTGCATCAATTTCATCGGCGACGGCCTGCGCGACGCCTTCGACCCGCGCCAGCGCCGCATGCCGAGCGACCGCCTGTTGCGCCGCGCCAAGCTCGGCGAGCTCGATCCGGCGCTCGTCGACGTGCCCGAAGCCGCACCGAAACGGGACGACGCGTGATGCCGGTGATCGAGCGCAGTCGAGATCTAGAGCAGCAGCCCGAGCGCCGTGGCGACCGCGAGCACGCCCAGCACGACGATCGCCGGCCAGTGGATGTCGCGCCGCAGGGCCGACGCGTCCACCCCGAGGTCGAGCCTGCCCTCGTCGCGCAAGTCCTCCCAGTGCCTGCGGATCACGAAGGCGACCGCGCCGCTCGGCGTGTCGAGCAGGTCACCGGGTCGCACGCTCGTCTCGCCGTCGCGCGCCGCGAGCCGCGTCTCGCGCGTCGCGGAGACCTGCGCGCTGTAGCGGCTCGGTGCGGGGCTGGCCCACGCGGTGACCTTGCGGCCCCCCGGCAGGTGCAGCGTCAGGGCGTACTGCGTGTCGACGCGCTGGATCGCCGGCCACGGCACGTGCACGGTGCTGAATACATTGACGACCGTGACCTCGTGCTCCGCGACATCCACCCTGGGAGACCAGAAGGCGGCGAACGCGACCGCGACGATCAGCAGCAGTCCCCAGCCGTAGCGCGCGAGGGACGGCCAGTCGCCGGAGACCACGAACCCGCCGAGTCCCGCCGCGGCGATGCCCGCCGTCACGATGCTCAGCACCCTGCCGAACGTCGGGCGGAAGCTCGTCGAGGCGAAACGCATGAACCAAGCTTCGCAGAGAGGGGGCGTGCATGAGCACCGCCACCGCAACCGAGACCGTGCTCGAAGGCAACACCGTGCTCGAAGTGAGGGGACTCGGGGTCGACTTCTGGGTCGACGGCACGTTCTACCCGGCCGCGATCGACCTCGACTACGAGGTCAGGCGCGGCGAGGTGCTCGCGATCGTCGGCGAGTCCGGCTCCGGCAAGAGCTCGAGCTCGATGGCACTGCTGGGTCTGCTGCCGGCGAACGCCCGGGTCAGCGGCTCGATCAAGCTGCTCGGCCGTGAACTGCGCGGCATCCCGGAGAAGGAGCTGCGCCAGGTGCGCGGCAACCAGATCGCGGTGATCTTCCAGGAGCCCATGACGGCGCTCAACCCGGTCTACACGATCGGCTTCCAGATCATGGAGGCCCTGCGCTCGCACTTCGAGCTGAGCCCGACCGAGGCCAAGGACCGCGCGATCGAGCTGCTGACCCAGGTCGAGATGCCCGACCCGCAGACGGCCTTCCACAAGTACCCGCACCAGCTCTCGGGCGGGCAGCGGCAGCGCGCCATGATCGCGCAGTCGATCTCGTGCGACCCCGTGCTACTCATCGCCGACGAGCCGACCACGGCGCTCGACGTCACGGTGCAGGCCG
>JBAQPI010000180.1:0-3014 GCA_049305635.1 Rhodoglobus sp.
TCGCCGCGGTCGTCGCGTTGTGGCTCACCCGCAAGGGCACGGTGCCGCGCTCGCCGTGGATCATGCGCCTCGCGCTCCTGGGTATCCTCGCCCCCTTCGCGGCGAGTGCGGCCGGCTGGATCTTCACCGAGATGGGCCGGCAGCCCTTCGTGGTCGCACCCAACCCCAACCCGAGCGGCATCGACGGCGTCTACATGTTCACGGCCGCCGCCGTCTCGCCGGGTGTGACCCCGGGCGAGATGCTCTTCTCGGTCATCGCCCTCACCGCGGTCTACGCGGCCCTGCTCGTCGTCGAGGTCGTCATCATGGTGCGCTACGTGCGCGGTGGTGTCGCGGCCGCGATGCCCGAGCTGGGGACGAACGAGCATCCCGATTCCGGCGACGACACCGACAAGCGCGACGTGCTCGCGTTCGCCTACTGACCCTTCGATACGAGGACATGTTCATGGACATCCTGCCCACCATCTGGTTCATCGCGATCGCCGCTCTCTGGACCGGCTTCCTGCTGCTCGAAGGCTTCGACTTCGGGGTCGGCATGCACCTGCTGGTGCGCGCCCGCTCGGAGACCGACCGCCGGGTCATGCTCAACACCATCGGCCCGGTCTGGGACGGCAACGAGGTGTGGCTGCTCACGGCGGGCGCCGGGACCTTCGCGGCCTTCCCGTTCTGGTACGCCTCGCTGTTCTCGGTGCTCTACGTGCCGCTCGTGCTCGTGCTGCTCGGCCTGATCTTCCGGGCGGCCGCGATCGAGTATCGCGGCAAGGGCCACGGCGACCGCTGGCGCCGCGCCTGGGACTGGGCGATCGGCCTCGGCTCCTTCGTCTCCGCGTTCGGCATCGGTGCGGCGCTCGCCCTCACCACGACGGGCCTGCCGATCGACGCCAACGGCGACCGGGTCGGCGGACCGTTCGTGTGGCTCACGCCGATCGCGGTGCTCGGCGGACTCGCGGTCGTCGGCTTCAGCTTCGTGCACGGCGCCAACTTCCTGGCCCTGAAGACCGATGGCCCGGTGCGCGAGCGCGCCGGCCGTGACACGGTGCGCTTCGCCCCGTTCGCCCTGCTCCCGCTCGTGGGCTGGGTGCTGCTCGTGCAGTTCCGCTCGGGCGACATCGTCTCGTGGGCGCTCGTCGTGCTCGCGGTGGTCGCCGTGGTCTTCGGCTGGTTCTCCAGCCGGGCCGGGCGCGAGGGCCGGGGCTTCGTCGGCTTCGCGGTGTTCCTCGTGACCGGCGCGGCATCCATCTTCGCCGCGGCGTACCCCGTGGTGCTGCCATCGACCGTGGACGGCGCCTTCGACCTCACGATCTCCAACGCGGCGAGCGGCGACTACACCCTCGGTGTCATGACGGTCGTCGCCGCGGTCGCACTGCCGATCATCATCGGGTACCAGGCCTGGAGCTACTGGGTGTTCCGTCGCCGCATCTCGGGCAGCCACATCCCCGAGGCGCACGCCGTCGTGCCCGCCGTCCGCCCGTGAGGGGGCGCGGCCCCGCCGCCGCCCTCGGGCCCGGCGGCACGCGATCCGTCGCGGTGATCGCCGTGCTCTCGGCGGTGCGCGCGGTCGCGCTCGTGCTGATCGCCGAGGGACTCGCGACCTCGCTCGCGGCGCTCGCCGACGGCACGGACGGCTGGCGTGCAGGCACGGTGCTCGCGGCATCCGGGGTGCTGTTGCGGGCGCTGGTGTCTTGGCTGCTGCCGAGCGTCGCGGCGCGCGGCGCGATCGCGGCCAAGACCCGCCTGCGTGCGGACCTCGCGAATCGCATCGCGCAGGACGGCCGCGGCGCCGGACGGGATGCCGTGCTCGCGACCTCGGGCCTCGACGACCTCGACGAGTACTACGGCGTCGTGATCCCGACCGCGGTCGCGGCGTTCGTCGTGCCGCTCGTGCTGGGGCTGCGCATCCTCTCGGTGGACTGGCTCAGCGCGCTCATCGTCGGGCTGACCCTGCCGCTCGTGCCGCTCTTCATGGTGCTGATCGGCATGCACAGTCGCGAGCGGGTGGATGCCGCGAGCGGCGCACTCGACCGCCTCGCCGACCATCTCGTCGAGCTCGCCCACGGCCTGCCCGTGCTCGTCGGCCTCGGCCGCGTGCAGGAGCAGAGCCTCGCCCTCTCGGCGATCCAGGGCGACTACCGGCACCGCACCAACCGCACGCTGCGCACCGCGTTCCTCTCCGCCCTCGCGCTCGAACTGCTCGCGACCCTCTCGGTCGCGGTCGTCGCGGTCACGCTCGGCATCCGCCTGCTCGCGGGCGATGTCGGGCTCTCGGCCGCGCTGCTCGTGCTGCTGCTCGCGCCGGAGTGCTTCGGCGCGCTACGCGACGTCGGCGCGGCCTTCCACTCCTCGCAGGACGGCCGGGGGGCGCTGCGCCGGGTGCGCGAACTGCTCGGCGGCGAGCCCGTGATCGTGCCGCGTCGCGCCGGCCCCGTCGTGCGCCTGAGCTCGATCGAGGTGCGCTACGAGGGCCGCGGCGAACCGGCCCTGCAGCTGTGCACGGCGGCGTTCGAACCCGGTCGCATCACGGCCGTCACCGGCGCGAGCGGCGCGGGCAAGTCGACGCTGACCGCCGTGCTCACGGGTACCCTGCCCGAGGGCGCCGCGTTGCACGGCTGGGTGCGGGGCGTCGATCCCGAGCGGGTCGGTTACGCGCCGCAGGCCCCGCGCACCTTCGCGGAGTCCGTGCGCGGGGAACTCGAGCTCTACGCCGACGACCCCGACGACCTCGAGGCCGTCGTCGGGCAGCTGGGCATCGACGGGCTGCTCGATGACGCCACTGTCACGCTGAGCCCCGGTGAACTGAGGCGCGTGGCCGTCGCGCGTGCCCTCCTGCGGGTGCGCGCGGGCGCGACGCTGCTCGTGCTCGACGAACCGACGGCCCACCTCGATGAGGCCTCCGCGGAACTCGTGCGGCGTGCCATCCTCGCCACCCGCGGCACCGCGACGATCGTGCTCGTCAGCCACGACCCCGGCACGCTCGCCCTCGCGGACGTCGTGCTCGCGCTCGATCACTCCGCGCC
>JBAQPI010000181.1:0-1688 GCA_049305635.1 Rhodoglobus sp.
CAACTGCTGCGCGACGCCGCCGACGTGCTCGCGGCATTCCGCGGGCGCCTCGTCGAGGTCATGGCGAGCGAGACCGGCAAGATGATCGCCGAGGGCGATGTCGAGGTGAGCGAGGCCATCGACTTCGCGCGATACTACGCCGAGCGCGCCACCGAGCTCGAGTCGGTCGAGAACGCGAGCTGGCGACCGCCGCGCGTGATCGTCGTCACGCCCCCGTGGAACTTCCCGGTCGCGATCCCGGCCGGCGGGGTGCTCTCGGCGCTCGCCGCGGGCAGCGCGGTCATCATCAAGCCGGCGGCCCTCGCCAGACGCAGCGGTGCCGTCATGGTCGAGGCCCTCTGGGAGGCGGGTATCCCGCGCGAACTGCTCGCGATCGTCGACCTCGCCGACCGCGGCCTCGGCGAGCGGCTCATCGCGCACCCCGCGGTCGACCGCGTTATCCTCACCGGCTCCTACGAGACCGCCCGGTTGTTCCGCTCCTGGCGGGCCGATCTGCCGCTCATCGCGGAGACCAGCGGCAAGAACGCGATCGTCGTCACGCCGAGCGCGGACCTGGATCTCGCGGTCGCCGATGTCGTGCGCAGCGCGTTCGGGCACGCCGGCCAGAAATGCTCGGCGGCGTCCGTGGTGATCCTCGTCGGCTCCGTCGCGCGCAGCGAGCGCTTCGCGCGCCAGCTCGAGGATGCCGTGCGCACCCTACGCGTGGGCTGGCCCCAGGCCGCCGCGACCCAGATGGGCCCGATCATCGAGCCGGCACGCGGCAAGCTGCTCTCGGCGCTCACCGAGCTGGGCGAGGGCGAGCAGTGGATGCTGCAGCCGCGCCGCCTCGACGACACCGGCCGCCTGTGGTCGCCGGGCGTGCGCACGGGGGTGCAGCCGGGCAGCGAGTTCCACCGCACGGAGTACTTCGGTCCCGTGCTCGGCGTCATGACGGCCCCGACGCTCGACGAGGCCATCCAACTGCAGAACGCGGTGGACTACGGACTCACCGCCGGTATCCACTCGCTCGACGCGACCGAGGTCGCACACTGGCTCGAGACGGTGCAGGCCGGCAACCTCTACGTCAACCGCGGCATCACGGGAGCGATCGTGCGGCGGCAGCCCTTCGGGGGCTGGAAGCGCTCGAGCGTGGGGACGGGCACGAAGGCGGGCGGGCCCAACACCCTGTTGAGCCTCGGCACCTGGCTGCCGGTCGAGCGAGAGCCGGTCGGCGACATCCTGCTGGAAGGCCTCAGCGACCCGGTCGCCTCGGTGATCAAGAAGGCCCAGACCGGCATGGACTTCCCCGGCTTCGACCGCGTCCGCACCGCCGCGCAGTCGGACGAGCACGCCTGGCGCGCCGAGTACGGCGTGAGCCGCGACGTCTCCGCCCTCGGCGTCGAGCGCAACGTGTTCCGCTACCGCGCGTCGCGCGTCGCGCTGCGACTCTCGGAGTCCCAGCCGTTCGCGCACCTCGTGCGGCTCATCGCCGCCGCCGCGCGCACCGGCTCGACGATCGACGTCTCGAGCGCCGTGCCGCTGCCGACCGGGCTCGTGCAGTCCTTCGGCTCTCCACTGCCGCCCGTGAAGGTCGCCTCGCTCGTGGTCGAGTCCGACGCGCAGGGGCTCGCCAGGGCGCCCGGGCTGCGGGCCGGCCGGAGCCGGCTCATCGGCGGCGACCGCGCCGCGCTCGCCGCCGTGCTCGATGC
>JBAQPI010000182.1:0-8677 GCA_049305635.1 Rhodoglobus sp.
GAACGGGTACGAGTGCCAGGACTGGCACTCGAAACGCGGTGATGCGATCATCACGATCAGCTCGACGACCGATTCGATTTCCGTTGATGGGAACACCGCAACCGCGGTAACCCACGGAACCTGGGACGTGAGAGCCAACCCGCTGGCCGAAAACCAGAGCATCTACGTTAATGGCACGTGGGAGCTGGAGAAGGTTGATGGCACGTGGCTCGTGTCGTCCGCCTCGGTGTCGCAATACTGACTCCTCGCGCGAGAGGGTCTGCAGCAGTCTGACTTTCGTTCCGTTCTTCAAGTAAGGATGGAACACGATGAACAGAAGATATTCACCGGAGATGCGAGAGCGGGCATTGCGGATGCTCGCGGAAGCCCGGCCGGAGCACCCGACGATGATGAGTACGGTGCAGCATGTCGCGGGGCTGCTCGGGGTGAGTTCGTCTGAAGGATCTGATTGACTGGACCGCATGACTGATGCGCCCAAGACCAAGCCGGAGATCGACTTCTTCGAGGGTCCCGAGCCCGCCGAACTCGTGGTCCGCGACATCGAGGTCGGCACCGGTGCCGAGGCGAAGCCCGGCGACCGCGTCGAGGTGCACTACGTCGGGGTCGACTTCGAGACCGGCGAGGAGTTCGACTCCTCCTGGGGTCGCGGCGAGTCCATCGAGTTCCCGCTCGCCGGACTCATCAAGGGCTGGCAGGACGGCATCCCCGGCATGAAGGTCGGCGGTCGGCGGGAGCTGATCTGCCCGCCCGCGCTCGCCTACGGCCCGACCGGCGGCGGACACCGGCTCTCTGGTCGCACCCTCACCTTCGTGATCGACCTGCTCGACGTCAAGTGAGCGCTGCCGCGGGCCGGTAGCCTTGACGCGTGAAGACCTTCGACGCCCTCTTCGCCGAGCTTGAGCGAAAGGCCGTGACGCGCCCGGAGGGCTCGGCGACCGTCGCCGAGCTCGACAGCGGCGTGCATGGCATCGGCAAGAAGATCGTCGAGGAGGCCGCCGAGGTCTGGATGGCTGCGGAGTACCAGTCCGACGAGGAGACCGCTGCGGAGATCTCGCAGCTGATCTACCACCTGCAGGTGCTCATGGTCGCGAAGGGGCTGACGCCGGCGGATGTCTGGCGACATCTCTGAGCTTGTGACAAGCGCAGCGTCGCCCATCCACTTCGACCTGAGAGAGACCCATGCTGAGAATCGCCATCCCGAACAAGGGATCGCTGAGCGAGACCGCGGCCGAGATGCTGCTCGAGGCCGGCTACACCGGCCGGCGCGACCCCCGTGCGTTGAGCGTGCGCGACGAGCGCAACGACGTCGAGTTCTTCTACCTGCGCCCGCGTGACATCGCCACCTACGTGGGTTCCGGCGCGCTCGACGTCGGCATCACCGGCCGCGACCTGCTCCTGGACTCCCGCAGCCCCGCCGTCGAGATCTCGAGCCTCGACTTCGGCGAGTCCACCTTCCGGTTCGCCGGCCCGCCCGGCGCCTTCGCGAGCCTCGAGAGCCTCAAGGGCGTGCGCGTCGCGACGAGCTACCCGGCACTCGTCGGCGACTTCCTCGCCCGTGCGGGCGTGCAGGTCATCATCGTGCCGCTCGACGGCGCGGTCGAGTCCGCGGTCAAGCTGGGGGTCGCGGATGCCGTCGCCGACGTCGTCTCGACCGGCTCCACCCTGCGCGCCCAGGGCCTGGAGATCTTCGGCCCCGTCATCCTGGACTCCACGGCCGTGCTGATCTCTTCGGGAGCCGAGCACCCCGGCGTCGGCACCCTGCAGCGGCGACTGCAGGGCGTGCTCGTGGCGCGGCAGTACGTGCTCATCGACTACGACGTGAAGCTCGCCGATCTCGAGCGCGCCACGCAGGTGACCCCCGGCATCGAGAGCCCCACCATCTCCCCGCTGCACGACCCCGATTGGGTCGCGGTGCGCGCCATGGTGCCGCGCGCCGACACCAACCACGTGATGGACGAGCTCTACGGGATCGGCGCCCGCGCGATCCTCGTCAGCGCCATCCACGCCGCGCGGCTATGACGCTGGCCGTGCGCGTCATCCCGTGCCTCGACGTCGCGGCGGGCCGGGTGGTGAAGGGCGTGAACTTCCTCGACCTGCGCGACGCCGGCGACCCGGTCGAGCTCGCGGCGCGCTACTACGAGCAGGGTGCCGACGAGATCACGTTCCTCGACGTCACCGCGACCGTCGACGACCGAGCGACGATGTACGACGTCGTGCAGGCCACCGCCGAACAGGTGTTCATCCCGCTGACGGTCGGCGGCGGGGTGCGCAGCGCCGACGACGTCGCCAGGCTGCAGGCGCACGGCGCAGACAAGATCGGCGTGAACTCCGCGGCGATCGCCCGCCCGGGGTTGCTCGACGAGATCGCCGACCGGTTCGGCGCGCAGGCGCTCGTGCTCTCGCTCGACGTCAAGCGGCGCGGGGAGGGCTGGGTCGTCACCACCCATGGCGGTCGCACCGAGACCGACCTGGATGCGCTGGCCTGGGCCAGCGAGGCGATCGAGCGCGGGGCGGGGGAGCTGCTGGTCAACTCGATCGACGCCGACGGCACCAAGCGCGGCTTCGACCTCGAGCTCATCGCCGCGATGCGGCAGCTGAGCTCCGTGCCGGTGATCGCCAGCGGGGGCGCCGGCGCGGTCGGGGACTTCGTGCCCGCGGTCGCGGCGGGCGCGGATGCGGTGCTCGCGGCATCCGTCTTCCACAACGGGGAACTCACGGTCGGCGACGTCAAGCACGCGCTGGCGGAGGCAGGGATGGTGGTGCGATGAACGAGACGGATGCCCAGGCCGTCGTCGAGCGCGCGCGCTTCGCGGAGAACGGGCTGCTGCCGGCGATCGTGCAGCAGTGGGACACCCTGGAGGTGCTCATGCTCGGCTACATGGATGCGGAGGCGCTGCGGCGCACCCTCACGGGCGGCCGGGTCACCTTCTGGAGTCGCAGCCGGCAGGAGTACTGGCGCAAGGGCGACACGAGCGGCAACATCCAGGTGCTGAAGTCCGCGGCCCTCGACTGCGACGGTGACACGCTGCTCGTGCAGGTCGAGCAGCACGGCCCGGCCTGCCACACGGGCGCTCACGCCTGCTTCGACGTGGATCCGATCGATGTCTAGCACCACCACCCACGAGGACTTCGCCGCCCGGCTCGCGGCCGGGCACCGCGTCGTGCCGGTGATCCGTGAGATCTTCGCCGACGGGGAGACGCCGATCGGGGTCTACCGCAAGCTCGCGGCGGGGCGACCCGGCACCTTCCTGCTCGAATCTGCGGAGCAGGGCGGCATCTGGTCGCGGTACTCCTTCGTCGGGGTGTCGAGCTTCGGGGTGCTCACCCAGCACGGGGATCTCGCGGCGTGGATCGACTACGGCCTGCCGGTCGAGCGCGCGCTCGGCGCCGACCACCCGACGGTGCCGCTCGCGGCGCTCGCCCACCTGCATGCGCGGTGGAGCACCCCGCGGGTCGACGGGCACCCGCCGCTCACCGGCGGGCTCGTGGGCTTCATCGGCTGGGAGGCGGTCCGCCAGATCGAGCACCTGCCGGACGCGCCGCCGGCGGACTTCGATGTGCCGGGCCAGGCGCTCGGCTTCGTCTCCGAACTCGCCGTGCTCGACCATCGCCGGGGCACCGTGCTGCTCATCGCGACCGCCCTTGGCGACGGCGTCGAGGCGCGGGACGTGCTCTGGGCCGATGCCCAGCATCGGCTCGACGCGATGCAGACCGCCCTCGCGCAGCCGACCGAGACCTGGCTCGCGGACGTGGATCTCAGCATCGCGCCCGAGCCGATGCCGCGGGTGCAGCCTGCCCAGTATTACGAGGCGATCGAGCGCTCGAAGCAGTACATCCGCGACGGCGACGTGTTCCAGGTGGTGATCTCGCAGCGCTTCGACCATGCGGTGACGGCCGATCCGATCGACGTGTACCGCGTGCTGCGCACCCTGAACCCCTCGCCGTACATGTACCTGCTCACCCTCGTGGCGCCGACGGGGGAGGAGTACTCGATCGTGGGGTCCAGCCCGGAGGCGCTCGCCAAGGTGTCCGAGGGGCGCGTGACGATGCATCCGATCGCGGGGTCGAGGCCGCGCGGCGACACGCCCGAACGCGACGCCGAGCTCGCCGAGGAGCTGCTCGCGGACGCCAAGGAGCAGGCCGAGCACCTCATGCTCGTCGACCTCGCGCGCAACGACCTGCTCAAGGTCTGCCGGCCCGGCACCGTGGAGGTCACCGAGTTCATGCAGGTCGAGCGGTTCAGCCACATCATGCACCTGGTCTCGACCGTCGAGGGCGACCTGCTGCCCGAAGCGAGTTCGGTGGATGTCTTCCGCGCCACCTTCCCCGCCGGCACCCTGTCCGGCGCGCCCAAGCCGCGAGCCCTGGAGATCATCGACGAGCTGGAGCCGGCGCAGCGCGGCGTGTACGGCGGCGTGGTGGGCTACTTCGACTTCGCCGGGGATGCCGACCTCGCGATCGCGATCCGCACGGCCACGATCATCGACGGCGTCGCGCACGTGCAGGCGGGAGCCGGGCTGGTCGCCGACTCCGACCCCGCGACGGAACACGAGGAGTCGCGCAACAAGGCCGCGGCCCCGCTGCGGGCGGTCGCGGTCGCGAACGCGATGCGCCGCATCCCATGACCGGCACCCGGCTTCGGCTGACCCTGGTGCTGGCCGGGCTCGCGCTCGGCGGTCTCGTGCTGCTCGCCTGGACGCAGGAGTGGATCGCGGTCTGGCTCATGGACGGAACGCGCCTGGTCGTCGCCGGGCAGCAGGCCGCCCCCGCACTCTCGGCGCTCGCCCTCTCGACCCTGGCGCTCTCCGCCGCCCTGACGATCGCGGGTCGCGGGCTGCGTCGTGTGCTCGGGACCATCGAGGCGCTCATCGGCGCCGCGGTCGTCACGAGCGCGCTCGCGGTGGTCGCCGACCCGGTCGGCGCATCGTCCTCGACCATCACCGACGCCACGGCCGTTGCCGGTGCGCATTCCGTGGCCGCGCTCGTGCAGTCCGCCGACCCCGGGCTCTGGCCCTGGGCCGCAGTGCTGGCCGGCTCACTGCTCGTCGCGGCGGGCGTCGCCGTGCTCGTCACGGCATCCCGCTGGCCGGGACCGAGTCGCAAGTACGAGCCGGAGGCCGATCGCACCGCAACCGCGTCCGGCGCGTGGGATGCGTTGAGCGAGGGCGACGATCCCACGTCCCGCTAGAATCGTGCTGGACCCTGCCGACCGAACCCCTGGAGTACCGATGAGCGCTGAGACCGAACCCGGCCACGGAAACTCGCCGGCCGCGTGGACCGGCGTCACGATCATGCTCGTGGCCTTCATCATCGGCACCTTCGCGTTCTGGTTCGACCTCGCGTGGCTGGTGTGGGCGTCGGCCGGACTGCTCCTGCTCGGGCTCGTCGTCGGCGCGGTGCTGGCGAAGGCGGGCTACGGCGTCGGGGGCGACAAGGTGAAGCCCAAGGTGCACGGCTAGCGTGCTCGCCGACCTCGTAGCCGGAGCCCTCCAGGACGCTTCGGATCGTCGCGCTGCCCTCGGCCTCGCCGAGGTGGAGGCGGCGGCGCTCGCGGCGCCCGCCCCCGTCGACGCGATCGCCGCGCTGCGCCCGCGCGACGCCGTGCATATCATCGCCGAGATCAAGCGCGCCAGCCCTTCGCGCGGCTCGCTCGCGGAGATACCCGACCCGGCCTCCCTCGCGGTCTCCTACGAGGCCGGCGGCGCGAGCGCGATCAGCGTGCTCACCGAGGGGCGTCGCTTCGGCGGCTCGCTCGACGACCTGCGGGCGGTGCGCGCCGTCACGGCCCTGCCGGTGCTGCGCAAGGACTTCATCGCCGACCCGTACCAGGTGTTCGAGGCCCGCGCCGCCGGGGCGGACCTCGCGCTGCTCATCGTCGCGGCCCTCGATGAGCGGACGCTCGCATCCCTGTTCGCACTGATCGGCGAGCTCGGCATGACGGCGCTCGTCGAGACGCACTCCGCGGAGGAGGTGTCCCGGGCCGTCGACCTCGGCGCCGGGCTCATCGGGGTCAACGCGCGCGACCTCAGCACCTTCGAACTCGACCAGGACCTGTTCGGAAGGCTCGCCGATGCGATCCCCAGCGGCGTCATCCGGGTAGCGGAGTCCGCGGTCAAGACGCCTGCCGACGTCGCGCACTACCGGCGCGCGGGCGCGGATGCCGTGCTCGTCGGCGAGGCCCTGGTGACCGGTGGCGACCCCGCGGGCACGCTGCGCGAATTC
This sequence comes from Rhodoglobus sp., assembly GCA_049305635.1. Taxonomy (GTDB): domain Bacteria; phylum Actinomycetota; class Actinomycetes; order Actinomycetales; family Microbacteriaceae; genus Rhodoglobus. Next base: position 6,223 of record JBAQPI010000182.1, read on the forward strand.
CTGGCGGCGTCATGACCGCGCTCCGCGACGAGTCCGGACCCTACTTCGGCGACTTCGGCGGGCGGTTCGTGCCCGAGTCCCTCATCGCTGCCCTCGACGAGCTGGATGCCGCGTACACCACCGCGAAGACGGACCCCGCCTTCCAGGCCGAGCTCGCCCACCTGCACGCGACGTACACCGGGCGGCCGAGCATCGTCACCGAGGTGCCGCGCTTCGCCGAGCATGCCGGAGGCGCGCGGGTCATCCTCAAGCGGGAGGACCTGAACCACACCGGATCCCACAAGATCAACAACGTGCTCGGCCAGGCCCTGCTCGCCCGGCGCCTCGGCAAGACGCGGCTCATCGCCGAGACCGGCGCCGGACAGCACGGGGTCGCGACCGCGACGGCCGCCGCGCTGTTCGGCATGGAATGCGTCGTCTACATGGGCCAGGTCGACACCGAGCGCCAGGCGCTCAACGTCGCCCGCATGCGCCTGCTCGGGGCCGAGGTCGTTGCGGTCACGACCGGCTCGCGCACCCTCAAGGACGCGATCAACGATGCGCTGCGCGACTGGGTCGCGAGCGTCGACACGACGCACTACGTGCTCGGCACGGTCGCCGGCCCGCATCCCTTCCCCGTCATGGTCCGCGACTTCCACAAGATCATCGGCGAGGAGGCCCGGGCCCAGGTGCTCGAGCTCACCGGCAGGCTTCCCGACGCCGTCACCGCCTGCGTGGGCGGCGGCAGCAACGCCATGGGCATCTTCCACGCCTTCCTCGACGACCCCTCGGTGGCGCTCTACGGCTACGAGGCGGCGGGCGAGGGACACCTCACCGAGCGGCATGCGGCGACCATCACGAGGGGGCGCCCAGGGGTGCTCCACGGCGCCCGCTCCTACCTGCTGCAGGACGAGGACGGCCAGACCATCGAGTCCCACTCGATCTCGGCGGGCCTCGACTACCCGGGCGTCGGCCCCGAGCACGCCTGGCTGCACGACATCGGCCGCGCGAGCTACCTGCCGATCACCGACGACGAGGCGATGCAGGCGCTGCGGCTGCTCTCCCGCACCGAGGGCATCATCCCCGCCATCGAGTCCGCGCACGCCCTCGCCGGCACCATGAAGCTCGGCCGTGAACTCGGCGGCGAGGCGACGATCCTCGTCAATCTCTCCGGCCGCGGCGACAAGGACATGGAGACCGCCGCGAAGTACTTCGAGTTGCTGGACGGTCGGGCGTGAGCCGCGTCGCCGAGGTCATCGCCGCCCGTAAGGCCGCCGGTTCCGGCGCACTCGTCGGCTACCTGCCCGTGGGCTTCCCCGACCTCGCGACGAGCGTGGCTGCCGCGGTCGCGATCGTGGAGGCCGGCGTCGACATCCTCGAGCTCGGGCTCCCGTACTCGGACCCGGTCATGGACGGCACGGCCATCCAGCGCGCCACCCAGGCCTCCCTCGCCGGAGGGTTCAAGCTGCACCAGGGCTTCGAGGCCGTCGCGGCCATCACCGCGCGGGTCACCGCCCCGGTGCTCGTGATGACCTACTGGAACCCCGTGCTGCAGTACGGCGTCGACCGCTTCGCCGACGACCTGCTCGCCGCGGGCGGCGCCGGGCTCATCACTCCGGACCTCGTGCCGGACGAGGGCGCGGCATGGATCGCGGCATCCGATCGCACGGGGCTCGATCGGGTGTTCCTCGCCGCCCCGAGCTCCTCCGACGCCCGGCTCGCGCGAGCCGTCGAGCTCAGCCGGGGCTTCGTCTACGCCGTGTCGACCATGGGCATCACGGGTGCGCGCACGGAGATGGACAGCGCGGCCCGCACCCTCGTGGCCCGCCTGCGCGCCGCGGGTGCCACGAGCACATGCGTCGGGCTCGGCATCTCGAGCGCCGAGCAGGTGCGCGACGTGCTGAGCTACGCCGACGGCGCGATCGTCGGCTCCGCCCTGGTCACGGCCCTCGCCGACGGGGGAGTGGATGCCGTCGCACGCACGGCCGCCGCCCTCGCCGCCGGTACTAGACTCGCCTCGTTCCCCTGACCGAAAGGTGACCGGCTTGTCGTTCCTGCCGCTCAGCATCCCCAGCCCGCCGGAAGACTGGCAGATCCCGATCAGGATCCCGATCGGACAGTGGCTGCCCTTCCTCGGCGAGGATCTGGTCTTCCAGGTGCACACCTACGCCCTGTGCATCCTGCTCGGCATCGTCCTCGCGACGATCTGGGTCAACCAGCGGCTCAAGGCGCGCGGTGCCGAGTCGGGCGTCGTGCTCGACGTGATCATCTGGGCGATTCCGATCGGGCTCGTCGGCGCACGGCTCTGGCACGTGTTCACGCACCCGAACGACTACTTCTACGCCGGCGCGGACCCCTGGGAGATCATCCGCATCTGGAACGGCGGCAACGCGATCTTCGGCTCGCTCATCGGCGGCGCCGTCGGCGCCTGGATCGGCTGCCGGATCGCCGGCTTGCGGTTCTGGACCTTCGCGGA
>JBAQPI010000183.1:0-2190 GCA_049305635.1 Rhodoglobus sp.
CGGCTCGGCCGCGGATACCGTGCAGGACGATCCCGCGTCTACGACAACACCCACTGCCACCCCCTCGCCGACCCCGACCGAATCCGCCGCGCCGGAGCCGAGCGCGTCGGCCGCCGCAGAAGACGGCACGACGGTGCAGGACATCGTCGTCACCGACGAGGAGCTCTCCTTCGAGCCCGTGTCCGAAACGACACTCGGCTTCGCGATCTCCTGGACCCTGTTGGCCGTCGTGATCGCGCTCGTCCTGCTCGTCTACCTCGTGTGGCGCTACATCAGCACCACGCGGGAGCGGATGTACCTCGCCATCGATGAGGCGGCAGAGGCGGCACGGCAGGAGGCGATCACCGCGGGCGAGGACCCGAAGTGAGAACCGTTGCCGCCGGGCTGCTCGTGCTCGGAGGGCTGCTCGCCGGTGCCGTAGCGGGGGTGCAGGCCGATGCGTTGCCGGCGGTGGCGCCGACCCCGGCACCGTCCGCGGTCCCGCTGACCGTCGTCATCCCGGGGCCCTCAACCACGCCGACCCCGACGCCGTCATCCAGCGGCGGAGGCTCTTCGGGCGGGGGATCGAACCCGGGTCCGCCGCCCGGGCCGCCGCCCGGCCCCCCGCCCGGGCACGGGGCGCCGATCCCGCCTCCGCACCCCAAGAACAACGCTCCCAAGCTCGACCTTGACCACGAGCAGATCGCCTCAGGAGAGTGGATGCTGGCCAGCGGCGCCGAGTTCACCCTCGGTGAGCAGGTGCAGTTCGTGCTCTACCCGGGCGCGATCGTCATCGGCAGCTTCACCGCCGACGGCTCGGGAACGGTGATCGCGCGCTTCAAGATCACCGATCAGGCGGCACCTGGCCGCTACATCGTCGAGGCGACCGGGTGGGAGTCGGGGCATGTCGCCAACGCCGAGTTCCTCGTCGCCTCCGGCGCCGTCGACGCCACGCTGGACCTGTGGTGGGTGTGGGTCGTGCTGGGCGTGCTGCTGCTCGCGCTGCTTGCGACGGCCTTCTACTTCCGCGACGTCATCCGCGGCTGGTTCGGCGGCGGCGTCGTGCAACCGGCCCGGCCGGGCGCATGACCATCGTCAAGGTGCCGCGACCGCGCCTGCCGCGGTTCGTGCCGAGGGCCCGTCCGGCGAAAGCGAAGGCAGGCCTGCCGATCTGGCTTCGCACCCCGCCGAAGCGGCCGGTCGCGCGCAAGCCCGCGCCGACGCCCCGGGACATCCGGTGGTGGGTCGGTGTCGTCTGGCTGCTGCTCGCCACCCTTGCCCTCGGATTCGTGGTGCACGTCACCTTGATCGGGTCCCTCCAGCACGGCCGCACCCAGTACGTGCTGTACCAGCAGCTGCGCACCAGCCTCGCGCTGGCGACCACCCCGCTCGGTCAGCTGGATGTGGACGGCAAGCTGGTTGCGAACGGCACGCCGGTCGCCTATGTCTCAATCCCCGAGATCGGGGTCGAGGAGGTGATCGTCCAGGGCACGACCGCCGCAGACCTGACGAACGGACCGGGTCACCGCCGCGACACCGTCATGCCGGGCCAGGAGGGCACCTCGGTGATCATGGGAAGGCAGGCCACGTACGGCGGACCGTTCAGCCTCCTCGGCGCGCTCGACATCGGCGATCGCATCGAGGTCGTGACCGGCCAGGGCGAGTCGGTGTACGAGGTGATGGGCCTGCGCCAGGAAGGCGACCTGCTTCCTCAGCAGATCGGCGAGGGCGAGGGGCGCCTCGAGCTCGTGTCGGCGGACGGTCTGCCGCTCGCCCCATCGGGCGCGCTGTACGTGGACGCCGAACTGACCACCGAGGTCAAGCAGACCCCGTCGCCGGTCTTCACCAAGGAGGTGCTGGACGCCGCCGAACTCCCGATGGCCAGCGACCCCGGCGCCTGGTTCCCGATCCTGTTCTGGCTCCAATGGCTCCTCGCGGCCGCGATCGCGCTGCGCTGGGTGCGCTCGCGCTGGGGGATGTGGCAGACCTGGGTCATCGCCGTCCCGGTTCTCCTCGCCATCGGCGCTGCCACGGCCGGCGCGGCCGTCGGCGCGCTCCCGAACCTGTTGTGACCTGGAGGATCCCCGTGAACGAGAGCATCGACATCGAAACCGTGACCGAGCAGGATGCCGCCGCGGAGTCCGACGCCCCGACGCCGATCTCCGAGCTGCTCGAGCCCCCCGGCGACCTCGCCACGCTCGAGGCGCGGGC